>JAEFBC010000280.1 GCA_016292155.1 Saccharofermentans sp.
AGCCTCACCCATTAGGCTAACGGAAGACGGCGGGATAATTGATTGTGCCCGATTTATCCCCATGCTCAGGAAGAACGCGGAATCACCCTCTTTTCTCGCGCCTGTCACGGGTTCTATAACCGCCGTCATTCCGTTCGTCTACTCAGATGTAAGAGACAGATTCATAAGCAATATGTCAGACGTGCTTCCCGGCGCAGACTTTAATATCAGGCTCGATTTTACAAGCAGGATAAGATCACTCTGGAGAGCTTCAGCAGGGTCTAACATGACCGCTCTTCTGGAGGCATGCAGATCAAGAAAATTCGAACCTGAAGATATCCTAAAATACTGCAATATGGATGATGCGGGTTTCCTCACGCCGGGAAGCTGCCTTAATAACGACGACGTCTATGATTTGGGCATCTCGCGTTCGGTAACTCTTATGAACCACGCGGCAAGCCTTGCACACTCCAACCAGAGATTCGTAAATGTGGTTGCCGTCGTTGAAGGATTCAGGAGCAATGACCTTCCTGAACTCTTAAGCTGCTGTGACAAAGTCACCATATTGCTTCCGGCTGTAAACGCCGGAGAGGATATCGGATGCAAGGATCTGATCGCACAGCTGACCAAAACTTTAGGAAGAGAAAGGATCTCTGTCTTCTATACGGAAGACTTTAAAGATCCGGGCATCCTTGATGACCGCTTAAGCACCAGGAGACAGGTAGTATGAATCAGATCAAGGCTGATCCAACTGATATCAAGGAGCAGATAACTTACTGCGTTTTAAATGCCATATCGGGTGAGACAGATCCTTCGGATGAGAAACTGAGGGAGATCATATCAGACGTCATCTCAGAGAATTCAACTTACAAGATGAATCTCGACCAGAAGCGCGAGATGGCCCAGATGGTATTCAATTCGCTTAGAAGGCTTGATGTCATCGAGCCACTTATGGAAGACCCTTCCATAACCGAGATAATGGTAAACGGACCATATAAGATCTTCTTCGAGCGCGGCGGGAAACTTTATAAATCCAATCTTGCTTTCAGGGATGAGGAATCCTTAAAGACCTGTATCTCATGCTTTTTCGCCAACCAGAACAGGCCGCTTAACGAAGCAAATCCCATTGCAGACTTAAGGCTTCCTGACGGCTCGAGAGCAAATGCCGTTCTGCCGCCCATATCAAGGGAAACCACGGTAACGATAAGAAAGTTTACGGGCATCACCCATGACATCGTGTCGTTGATAAGACAGGACTTTATAAGCGAGGAGGCGGCAAGATTCCTTGCAGAATGCGTAAGGAATAAAAGGACCATTTTCATATGCGGCGGAACAGGAAGCGGAAAGACTACGTTTTTGAATTCTTTATCGAACTTCATACCGAAGAACGAACGGATAGTAACTATAGAGGACTCTGCCGAGTTAAAGCTCCAGGGTATCGACAACCTGGTACAGATGGAAGGACGTCTTCCCGGCCCTGACGGAACAGGCGAAGTAAGTATCGGAATGATGATCAGGGCATCTTTAAGAATGCGTCCTGACCGCATCATCGTCGGTGAAGTCAGAGGCAAAGAAAGTGCTGATCTTCTCTCCTGCTTAACGAGCGGTCACCCTGGCTCCATGAGCACCGGCCACAGCAACTCTTGCTTTGAGATGATGGAGCGTCTTACAGCCATGATAATGTCCGGCTCATCCCTTCCCTACGACGCGATCCTCTCGCAGGTATCGATGGGTATAAATATCGTTCTTCACATAATGAGAAGCCGTGAAGGCAAAAGATATATAGATGAGATCTGTGAGGTATTACCTCCTAAGGATCACGAATACAGTCTTAAGACACTATACAGGAATAAAGGAGGTGACAAACTTGAACGTATCGCAAGCATTGAAGATATCCAAAGAGCGATGGCATACCGCGCATAGGGGAAGTCACACCTTCACTGTCTTCCTGGCAAAGACCGTCTGGGTCTACCCGTTATTTGTTGCCCTGGTTTACTTTGCGTCAGGCCTTTTCATAAGTTCAGAGACCGTAAGGCTTATACTTGCGGCATTACTCAGTATCTTCCCATGGAAAGAAGCCATGAAGAAGATCTACTCTAATAATTACAGGCATATGAGAACACAGCTTCTCGTTCTGATGCAGGTGCTCTGCACAAGCGTATCAAGCGGCTATTCCATTGAGAAATCACTCCTTCTTATAAGGCCTGTGATCGAGAAGACATTCGGAAAACGCTCGATGCTGTTAAAACCTCTAATAAATCTTGAGAACAATTTAAAGCTTCATGTAAGTCTGGAAGAATCACTGAACACATTTGCGCAGCAGATATCATTTCCCGAGACAGTTCCTGTATTCCACGCACTTGCCATATCAGGAGAGATCGGCAACAACAGTCTTTCCATATTAAGAAGTTCATGTCAAATGCTGTCCGAACTCAATGCGGTTCAGGGAGAGATCGCAGCTTCCAATGCCGGCAAAAATGCCGAGGCGGCCATTCTCTGTGTAATGCCTTTTGGCGTTACATTTGCGCTTAACTATATGAGCCGTGAATATCTTGATATGGCAAGGAATACAAGGACCGGCTCGGTCCTTCTCGCGTGCGCATTCGGTATATGCACGATAGCATGTGCGATGCTGCTTAAATTCATGTCTCATGAACACGGCAGAAAAGCATATAAATCTGAACTGGCGGTAAATATTAATTCCGGCAGCAGGACATATGCAACACCTCTGACGAGGCTGGTAAAAAAGGTCTTCCCTGCAAGTTTCATAACGGCAAGGCACGAACTTTTTAACGAGCTGTCGGTAAATCCCGATTACACCTATGAGCAATATCTTAAAAAGCAGCTTCTGACAGGAACGGTCTTCCTTATCCTGTCAGCTTCAATACTCTTATCACTAGGAAAGAACCCTCTCTTTGCGCTCTTTTTTACGGCCGCAATACTGTTACTTGGCGGATTTGAGATCAGGTCTGATGTCGAGCGCAAAAGAGAGGATCTTATGAGCGATATCCCGCTGTTCTTATGCCTGATATCAACACTTCTCGAATCCGGAATGCAGCTGCCTAAGGCGATCTCCATATGTGCAAAAGCATTCGATGAGAACAAGAGCTTATCTCTGGAGATAAAGAACTTAAGGGCAATGATACTAAGCGGTATTCCCGCTTCAGATGCGATAGAGAAGTTCTCTTTAAGAATACAGATCCCTGAAGCACAGGCAGCACTTCTGCTCATTGCAAGATACGGAAGACTGGGAACTTCAGAAGTCTTAAACATGCTGAACCTGCAGTCCCAGGCGTGCTGGAACCTTTGCAGAAATGCGTCACGTAAAAGGCAGGAACGCGAAGCATTAGGGATGATCATCCCCATGACACTCGATTTCATAAGTGTCCTGATGGTCGCCATGACACCCGCAATTATCTCACTCGGCATATAAAGGAGGAAAAGGCTATGCGAAAAACATTGAAACGTTGGAATAAGAAAGGTATGGGAACCGTTGAAATAGTGATCATTATCGCGGTACTCGTTGCATTGGCACTGCTCTTCAGGACCGGTCTTACGGAATATGGAGAAAAGGTAATGGATTTCTGTTTTGACGATTCTAAGATAGCATCCGCATTCTGAATCTCCACACCGCTAAAAGCAAGTTTTTGAGTTGACTAAAGGAAAAACTAAAATGCAGATTAAAAAGGGCCCCTACGGTTATTACGCCATTGAGAAGCTGGACAGTCCGGACAGATTATGCACCTATGCCGAAGAGGTAATTGCCGGAAATAAGACCGACTTCTATCTTCAGCCTGTTACCGAATATATGGGATCAGGCGTAATGTGTTGTTTTGAATTCTCAGGTTATATACCGCTTACAGATCCGGAGTTTTCCGTGTTTTCTCCGGGCAGAAAAATGACCTCACACAAAAAAGATAACAAGAACCTGAGCTTAAGGCGCAGATCTGTCGGGGACCTTTTTTATGCATTTGCAAAGCTTTTAGATAACCTCATCTCGCCTTCATGTTTAGTTCTTGATCCCAACATGATCTTTACTGATCCTGAAGGCATCGCAGTTAAGATATGCTGCCTTCCGGTAAAAAGCCATCCTGAAGATCTCTGTATATCTTCATTAGGTGCATCGCGCCTGGAAAGCCTTCTTAACTGTGACTTCTTCAAGAGCATAATTACCGATGACGAGAAGAACGCACTGGTATACAGCGTCAAGGAAAACAACGAAGAGATGTTCTTAAAGATCGCAGGGATAATCAGAGGCGACGGTGCGGAAAATGCTTTTCCCGTGCATGATAAGGAAGGGAAATCCGGCTCTTCATTAACCGGTCTTCAAGATAAGATAAAGCATCTTTCAAAGACTGAAAAAGATCTCATGATCGCAGTTCTGTCTTCAATCCTGTCATTGCTCTCATTGCTTGGGAATATGCGTCTTCCCTGCCTGCTGTTTTTCTTTCTGGCAGTGATAATTTTCGCTACATCGGTACTGAATCAGAAAAAGAATAAAGCAAGCGTCAGAAAGGTTGAAAACTCTGAACAATCCAGACAGAGAAGTTCGATCCTGTTTTCAGATAATCCTGTCATCCCTCAGACTGATGATTATTCATTTGATACCGGAAACGAAGATGTAGCAGACATCTACATGCCGCTTATATCGGGCAAGCTGACATTACTTTCAGATGTGAATGGCATAAATAAAAACTACTCGCTATATCTGGACAAAACCACGATAGGCTCTGATTGTTTCCTGTCTGATATCGTCCTGGATGAACCGTCGGTTTCACCGCTTCACGCTGTAATCAAGCAGGAAAAAGGCACGTTCTATTTAGAACCCGCAAAAGGAACCGGCAAGACATATATACAGGATTCACCTGTTGAAAACGGGAGATCTTATGAGATCAAGTTCGGTCAGAAGATATCGTTTGGAGATATAGAGTTCAGGTTTGGAACAGCAAATTAAAACGCATAAACACAAAGGAGGAATAGTCATGAGCACTGTATACAACTATTTTTTGGGATACATGAAGGATGACAAGATATATCCGCTTGGGCCGT
Source organism: Saccharofermentans sp. (assembly GCA_016292155.1). Lineage (GTDB taxonomy): Bacteria > Bacillota > Clostridia > Saccharofermentanales > Saccharofermentanaceae > Saccharofermentans. The sequence goes on from JAEFBC010000280.1 coordinate 5,029, forward strand.
ATGACAGCAAAGGAAAACTTAGAGCAATCAACTCAAGTGTATTCGGAAAGATTCAAGATAAATGCGACTTTACTGATGTCAAGGATTCAGAAGCAAGTGAAGAGCTCCATAAAGAATTTGATTACGAGAGTTATGTTAATAGAAACAAAACAAAAATGGTTCTCACCTCACTAAAGAAGACCAAACTAAATAATCTTCCCTCTGGAGATTTTATTAAACGCGGTTATTTTCTGATGAGTGATGTAACAAATTATGAATCCTCAGATGGTCGGGATTTCTATTTTCACGATTATAAATCTCCATCTGTATTTTCAGAAATGATAAAGAATGAGAACCTGAATAAGACCAAATCTTACGATTACGACGGAGAACCTGTTTATCGAAACATCACTTCGGATTATATGTATTTTGCTTATCCTGATTACAGCAGTGAACAATATGAATCATTTGTTATAAGGACATTTGCTGAATCACTAAGAAAAAACGAAGGTATACCTGCAAGTGAAATAGTCGTATTGTACACAGAAACAAAAACAGTCGAAAAAGAAAACTATACGTTTGATATATAACTATCCCTTACTGCAGTCTCGGCATTTTTCCGTCAGGGAAATCGGTCTTCTTGTAGTTAGCGAGCCTTTCTCTTTGGGCATCTGTACCATAGCGCTCAATGAACTTCATTCTTGCAAGAGCACGCTTGCCTTTAGCAACGCTGTCTTCGGAAAATACAGGTCTGCCGTTCTTATCAACGTGAGTCCTGATCTCTTCCAGGGCATTGTTATAAGCGGTAACGATCCTTCTAAGACGCATGTTTTCGGGCCATTCAGCGGAATTGCAGATGATAAGTGCGAGCATGCCATTGATCTCACAATAACCTTCTGAGACCATACAGTATCTGGTCTCACCATTGGTCGTGAGTGCACACGCACCGGGCTCTAATGCAGCAACAAAAGGGGTATGGCCAGCCATGAATCCGAACTCACCGTCACTAGTGGGAATTCTTACACTGTCAACCTGACCCTCGAAGAAATCTTCATAAGGGGTAATGATAAGAAGGTTGATCTTGTGAGATACGTGGTCTGCCATATAAAGAGATTAAGTGGTTTCCTTGTATGCCTTAAGAACGTCATCGAGGCCGCCCTTCATGAAGAAGCACTGCTCGGGGATGTGATCCAACGAACCGGAAATAAGCTCACCAAAGGCTTTTACAGTCTCAGCTACAGGTACATATCTCGGCTCAAAACCTGTGGAATCAGCCGTAACGAAGAAAGGCTGTGACAGATATCTCTGGACTTTACGTGCACGGGATACCATGAGCCTGTCTGACTCTGAGAGTTCTTCCATACCGAGGATCGCGATGATGTCCTGAAGTTCCTTATAACGCTGGAGCATCTCCTGAACCTTACGTGCAACGTGGTAATGCTCAGATCCTACGACTTCCTCCGTAAGTACTCTTGAAGAAGATTCAAGAGGATCTAC
>JAEFBC010000008.1 GCA_016292155.1 Saccharofermentans sp.
ACGCGAGCTGGGTTCAGAACGTCGTGAGACAGTTCGGTCTCTATCTATCGTGGGCGTAGGAAATTTGAGGAGTGCTGTCCTTAGTACGAGAGGACCGGGATGGACAAACCTCTGGTGTACCAGTTGTCCTGCCAAGGGCACAGCTGGGTAGCTATGTTTGGATTGGATAAACGCTGAAAGCATCTAAGTGTGAAACCAGCTTCAAGATGAGATTTCCCTCTTGATAAGCGCACTGGAAGACCACCAGTTGATAGGCCGGGCGTGTAAGCATAGAGATATGTTCAGCTTACCGGTACTAACGCGCGAAGACTTGACCACAAGTTTATGATTTTCAAGTCTTATTATCTATTCACATTTCCTTTTCTTGTATATTTTCTCTTGCGTATGTAGTCCTGAGGGTATAAACTCTCAACCATTCCGGTGGTTATTACGATGAGGCCACACCTGTTCCCATCCCGAACACAGAAGTTAAGCTCATCAGTGTCGACAATACTTGGCTGGTAACGGCCCGGGAAGATAGATCGCTGCCGGATTATATGACCCTTTCACCGCAAAACGGTGGAAGGGTTTTTTATTTTCAAAAAATGTAATATTACATTTGCGTAAAATCTATTTATTGATACAATAAAAAGTGCAATCAGTTTATTTCAAGGAGTTACTGCAATGTCTAAGATTCTTATTGTCGATGATGATGCTTCTATTGTCAGCTCTGCTGCAGATATTATGCGCACATATTCTTTTGATACGATTTCTGCTACCGACAGCAAAGAAGGATTCAGACTTGCAGTCAGCGAGCACCCTGATGTAATCATCCTCGACTGGATGATGCCCTCTTATAACGGTCTTCAGTTCCTTCAGGACTACCGTGCACAGGGCTTTACTACTCCTATCATTTTCCTTACAGGTAAGGGCGATCTCCCTGAGTATCAGGTAGAGGCTCTGCGTGACGGGGCGGATACATTTATGTCCAAGCCTTATAATCCGAGCGTTCTTGTTGAGACTGTAAGGACTCTTCTGAGAAGATCAGGTTATGATTCCGATTCTTCCAAGAGCGGTCCTTCGGCTAACCGCCGCATCTACTCTGAAGGTGAGCTTATAATCGATTGTGATGCCATGCAGGCATTCAAGTATGAAGAGAGCTGCAACCTTACAAACAGAGAGTTCCAGCTTCTTCAGTATCTCGAGGAGAATAAAGGAAGGGTTATCCCAAGATCTGAGTTGTTAAAGCAGGTATGGAAGTATGATTTTCTGGGCGACGAGAGAACCGTTGACGTTACGATCAAGCGTACAAGACAGAAGATCGAGCCTGATCAGAAGAACTTTAAGTATATTATGACGAGACGCGGATCAGGTTACTTTTTCCCTAAAGACCTGACATGAGCTCCGATTTTATAAAGGTCCTCACTGAGAATATCATTATTGTCATTATCGCCGGTCTGATCGTTGCATTGGTCGGCGTTATTATCGGTTACCTTATCGGCAATACTTCGCTGAGGGGCGAGGTAGAGCGCAAACTCAATGAGGAGAAGAAGTCAGGGCTCGTTCAGAGACAGATCATCGACAACGTCGGTCTTGGCGTAATCGTTTACTACAAGTCATTTATCATCTACGCGAATAAGACGATAGAACAGCTTCCGGGCTTCCTTAAAGGTGATATTCCGGGCGACATGCAGTCGTTCCTGAACTGTTACGACAAGGATAATCAGCTTAAGTCAAGCTATCTGCTCGGCCTTCAGAACGGTGTAAATACGACGAGGGCCAACTATTTCACGTCCGGAAGGATATATGAGATAAAGATACTCCGCAAGACGTCAAAGATCGGCGAGGGTCAGATGGAGATCGTTATCATTGAGGATATCACTCAGATCAAGGATGACGAGAAGAGACAGAAGGATCTGGCAGCGAATGTCTCGCATGAGCTCAAGACCCCGCTTACGGTCATCAAGGCATCTGAGGTATTCTTCCGCAATGCTTCGCCTGATAATATGCCCACTTATGATGATTTCGTCAGGTGGGGTGAGAGGATCGTCCTGAACTGCAACAGGATGCAGGATATCGTTGAGGACTTCCTCGTACTCTCGATGACTTCAACGACGAACAAGATGGGTATCTTCGACATCGAGGACTGTGTCACCAAGGCGATATCCAACATTTCCGACTACAAGGGAAGAGACAAGGTGGATCTTAGATTTGTTAAGAGCAGTGAGTACCCGCCGCTCCTTTTCGGTAACGGAAAGCTCGTAATGAGGCTTATCATCAATCTCCTCACGAATGCTGTCAAATACATCGGCTACGACGGCAAGACGGCGCCTGACGCGATCAAAGTGTCAATACTTACGATCGATGAGAGAATTGCGGTTCAGGTCGAGGATAACGGCAGGGGCATTCCCAATAAGGATCTGTCTCACCTTTTCGAGAGATTTTACAGGGTGGACAACTCGGGTTCCAGGGATGTTGGAGGTTCTGGAATAGGCCTTGCCATCGCGAAAGAGATCGCCGACATGCATGACGGATCCATCGCCGTGAACTCCACCGTAGGCATAGGATCCACGTTCACGTTCG
>JAEFBC010000281.1 GCA_016292155.1 Saccharofermentans sp.
AGTTTCTCCGGACGGTACATATAGACCAGAGAAGGCTTATTGTCAGAACAGACCGGAATGAGGCGAACACCGTAAGGATGGAGTCTGATGTTAAGAGAACGGACATGTTCCAAAGTGTATTCGTTCGTCTGTCCGATACAGTTGAACAGACTGCCTACCTTTATGCCCGCAAGAGTAGGTGCACAATTTCTCACCACCACCTCGTCAAACATCGGAAGATTCCTTTCTAGAAGTTTCCTTCGGTTATTCCGCATTTACATCTGTTAGTCTTAACTAACCGACAAAGAATATACCAATTTGTTTCTGAGATGTCAATAAAAGATTTGATTGAAATGAAAGATATTTCCTATCAGACAGGCAGGATTATCCGGAAGACGCCTGTATCCTTAACGTTTGCTTCACTTTTCGAGCTGATTTATATATACTGTTTTCAAGTTTTCCGACAGATTTTTTCCAGATTGTTTGTTAATTCCTATTGATTTGGTGGGTTTTAGCCTGTATTATATTTGCATGCCATAAAAACCTGTCTCGGACGTCAAACGCTTAATAGTATCATGTTTATAATCTTTCCTCTATCTGTACATGATCGCCGTCTGATTCATGATCTTTTGTTACGGTCAGTAACATAAATAATCGCCCGGAAAAGCCATATTTCCGGGCTTTTTATTGACTATATCTCTTTAATCAGATGAGAAGCATCAGGCCCAAGAACATAACTGCTCCGCTCCAGTTCGATGCACCACCGATCCTCGTAATAAAAAGGATTGCTGCGATAGGAATGAAATTTATCACACATGCCCACTGAGGAAGTGAAGTGGCACCGCTTACGACAGCGATAAAGAGGACCACACCGAGTGTGATCATTCCGATATAGCAGCCGATCATGGTAAGTGATGTATCCTTCATGAACTTCACTACCGCTTTTCTGGCTTCATCGGTCCTTCCCATCTGCACATAGAACCATTCCCCTGCACCGCAGAACACATGGTGTGCAACGCCGAATGATAAAAGGACTCCCGTCGCAATGAGGATTATCACTGCAAATGTTTTCGAGAACCCAGACATCCACAGATAGAGCCCATAATAACCGCAAGCGACCATAAGAAGAGCAAGACAGCCTGCAAGCATTGAGATCAATGGATTTCTTAAGGGCATTTTCTCGAATGTTTCAGAAAGTATCTTATTGTCAGACATCTTCGTAACATCAAGTTTCTTGCCGCCCGGAACATATGTGATCAGACAGTCACAGCATCCGCATATAAGATGCCCTGCTATTGCGATCAGGAAAAGGATCTTAACTACGCTCATTTTTGCCTCCTGTCAGTCGAAGTTTCTTTACAGCAAAATACAATGCCAGGCACATAAATGCCCATCCCCACGATTCTCCGCACGCGGCAAGGAAAGCCAGCCTGCTTCCCAAAGCGGCCACTCCTGCTGCAATTATCTTGGAAACGATGCTCAGTCCTATCGGACATAATATGAAAGCAGCTTTATTGATCCCCAGCTTTCCTTTTAATGCGAAATACATATAAGCGACCGTTACGGGTATATCACACAGGAAACACCAGATCAGGAACGGCAACATAGAAACAGCAACGGTAAGCATATATACCGGATCTGCCTTGCTGACATCAAGTCCTGCGCGAAGAGCCGTCTGCAGCATCAGAAGACAGATGCAGCATGCACAATGAAAAGATACGAACATCATGGGAGCGGACTTTAAGCCGAATCTCATGAGCTTATACATTTTCGAATCTTTGGAAATGCCCTTGATATCCAGAAATTCCATTATCGCAGGCGCGAAATAAAGACATCCGAATCCCGAGAGTATCCCGAGAAAGAATGACAACACATAAAACCATACCGGAACATCTGCGATGGCAGTAGTGGTAATGCCAAACACGATCGGCAGCCCGCCTTCAGGTTCGTAGCCTATAAGCCAGTCACCTACACCGCACAAAAGCAATGAGATAAATCCGAAGACAAATACCGTTTCACGTCTTTTCTTTTTATTGTCATCTATCATTTTTATTCATCCTTTCACTTTTCCCTGCTGACGATAAAACCTTTTTCATCTGTCACAGTCCTGTACTTATCTGCTATCGGATTCTTGTCCCCCACGACAAGATAATCGCAGACAGAACTGTTGCCGCAGGTACCTTTCCTTATGAGTGCTCCATGGATCTGACTTATTCCCCAGTAGTCACTGTTGCAAAGGAGAGGCAGCACATGAAGAAGTCCGTGTGATTTCGCGAACTCGGCATTCGGACACTGCGTAAAGCTGTATCTTGCCGCATGATCTGCCTTGTCATAAGGAGCATCCACATTAATGAATCCGGCCGGATATCTAACAGCATCTTTCCGGTCTCTGTTACCGCTCTTGCGGAAGACTTTATCGATGAGCCACATGTCGCGCGTACGGTTCAGATTGAATATCTTTCCGAGCTTTTTATAAGGAGACATGAACATCTCATAGACCATATCCTGAAGTTCAGAGACCGGCGGCTGATCAGGCAACGCGGGATATAATGCGAAAACAAGAAGACCGCCATAGATCGCCCTGCTGTGGCCGTTCTTAGAGCCACCGTAATCAGGACAGGTTTTCAGGTATTCATTGTAGTTATCTTCAACTTTTTTCCAGATGTTTTCAGCTTCATCTCCATAACGGGAACGAAGCCACTTCTTAACACCCTTTCTGTAAGACAGTTTATCTAATTGAATATGTTCCATGTTGTGCCTCAGAACAGTGTGCAGATCCAGGCAATAAGCGCTGATATCGGAAAGAATGCGATAACGTGTGCAAGGTGTGTTTTCCAGTTGTAACCGAAAAGATAATGGCACAGCACAGGCTTGCACTCAGGATAGAAACTCGGGAAGAAATTGAATCCGGCATTGCAGAGCAGCACCCAGTCAAAAAAGCCGATATCGTAAGCTTTAAGGAGCAGGAGCATGATGAGGAACCTTCCAAAAAGCTGCCAGAATGAAAGACCATCACGGATGCCCATTACAGCGCCGATAACGATTGCTCCAATCATCAATGCAAAGGCCAGGATGATAATTATCCATCCGACTATATGCTGGCCCTTGAATCTTTCCGGTTTTGTGTCCGGGACCGCGTCTCTTACTTCCTTTGGAGCAGATGAGAAAAAGCTCTTATTCTGCACAAACCCAACGCCTCCCAGAAGAAGCAGAAAGAGCCCTGCCATCATCATTACTGCAAGTAATAACGTGATAAGTATCTGCATAATATCACCTCACAAAAATGTGCATATTAGAGCAATGATCAGACAACATACCGGTATCAAGATGCACTGCCTTATCTGCTGCTTACGGTTAAAGCCAAAGTCTTTCCAGCCTTTGCATCCTTCTGTTTCAGGGAAAAAGTGCTGGAAGAATCTTGTTCTGGTCAATATGAAATAATCAAAAAACACTATGTCAAAGACTTTAATTGACGCGCCGATTATCAGGAAACGCAAAAGAAACTGCCAGAACGAATACCCGTTCTTTATTCCGTCAGCAGCGCCATAGACGAATAATCCTATATACAGAATGCAAAACGCCGCAAGGATCACCCAGCCCATGAACCTCTTAAAAGTCATCGGCTTGTTCTCGACACGTGGGCGCAGTCTCTCCTGCACATCTTCAGGAAAGAAACTGATAAGCTTCGGTGACGGCAAAGTGACCGTGACACCCAGTATCATCAGGAAAAACGCAGTGCATCCGATCAGAGAAAGAACAACTGTTACGAGCATTTCTTTTCGTCCTTGCGCCAATAGATATAAGCCGGAATGAAAAACGTCATTTCGAGAAGGCTCTCGACAGAGCCTAAGATACCGTATTCACCGGTAAGTTTTGCAATTAAAGCAAACACCAGTACTACAAGCGCGTAGCCGCCGAACATAAATGATACAAGCCTTTTCCTAAGGCCGAACTTTCCGCTTAAGATTCCGAAGATAAGTACTATCTCAGTAGAGTAACCAAGTATGACCAATATGATCGTAAGCGGATTAAGATAGCTCTCAGCATTTGCCAGAAGAACCGAAAACTGCTCAGCCGTAATGCCTGCTTTGACAGCTGAATTATATGTAAGCGGAGCGTAAACGCCCAAAGCAAAATGCATATAGAGCACGCCGCCGATACAAAGGAACGCAGGAATAATCAGGAATTTGCCTGCCTTCCCGAACACCTTAATAAACATCCTTGCAAGGCTTATGAATCCCAGAAGAAGCAGCAGGCTTCCTATTACACCGATCCACATCGATGTCATGAGGCGCCACTCAGGGACCTGCCACAGCGACAGCTTACTATCAGATGCTATGTCAGTTCCGAGATAAAGGAACAGATCAGCAACTGCATATACAATAGTTCCGATAATTCCGGCTAAAGCCAGCTTCCTGTTATTTGATGCCATAGATATATTCCTTAACGGGGTTTTCTTGCCACGCTGTGAAGCCTGCAGAATCCGCGCTTTTCGAAAAGTTCCATCTTAAGACCCGCGTTCCTGCAAAGCATATCCACATCTTCTTTTCCGTAGATCCTTACATCACCGTGACCTATAAGATTGATAAGAGGCATCTCTATGTGGTTGCAAAACCACCTCGTTGCCTTACCGTTCATCGTCATGTCGCGAAGGATCAGTCTTCCGCCCGGCTTAAGCACCCTGTAAACGCTGTTGAAGAAATCCTGCACATTCGGATAGTGATGGAAACTCTCACAGCAGATAACTGCATCAAAAGAGTTCTCTTCAAAAGGAAGGTTCTCACAATCACCTACGACAAATTCTGCGCCGGGTATATTCTTTGCTTTTGCTACCTCGATCATCTTGGGTGTCAGATCGATCCCGGTGTAATGCTTTTCGGGATATTTCTCATATAACAGAGAGATCATCGGTGCGGTTCCGCAGCCGCAGTCAAGTAAGCTGTCAAAAGGTTCCTTCTCCAGTTCGGCAAGCACATCAGGATAATCCTTCTTGCACATCTTGTAGACGCCGGCCTGGTCAGTCTCATAAACACTTGCTGCCTTGGTGAATTCCTTTATCGATATTTCCTTGTATTCCTTATCGTTCATAAGTCTTATATCTCCATGAATTCATCGATCGCTTTAAGAACTGGTTCAGCGTACTTTCTCTCACCGAAAAGCCACTGCTCATGCTGCATGTCGAACTCCCTGATGTCCGGATCACGGAAATACTTGAGATATCTCTTCAGGTATTTCTCGCCCATCTTGTTCGCATAGATG
>JAEFBC010000282.1 GCA_016292155.1 Saccharofermentans sp.
ATTGATCTTGCTTATCATCACATAGGTAAACAGTGTGCCGCCGAGCATCATCACTGCAATTACCAGTGCACAGATCAGAACTGTGATTTTGATGTAAGTCCTCTTCATTCCTATTCTCCTTCTATTTGCGACCAAATCCCCCATTTGTACCGCCTTTGATACTTGGAGTATAAACTGCCGATGTGTATTCTTTATGAATGCCGGAAAAAGTTTTTGAGCATTTAATGGTAAAATAACAGCACAATCAATCAGATTGGGGATCGGAGAACAGGAATGAATTCAGAATTTACTAAGAAACTGGAATTGCTGGCCGCAAACAAAAAGGCCATCGACAAAGAGTTTTATTTTGAGCTTGGAATGAGCCAGGTCGTTGCAGGACTTCTTTTCGCGAGCGCCGGCAAGGAAGCTGACATCGAGAGAATGAAGGAGGCCAGGAACATCCTCAAGAAGAAGGCAGGCGTCTTCTCCGCATTAAGAGATGCGACCGAGACCGTCATCCTCGCTAGAATGGCGATGGAACCCGACATGGAGCAGTACATCAACGACCTTATCGGCGTATTGGAACTGCTTACGAAGGGCAAGGTTTTTGAGGACTCATATATGGTGCTCACCGCCATGATCATCGTTGACCGCGGCAGAAAAGCTGACGCAGAGAAGATCAAGGCCACAACTGATGAGATCATGCGCCGCATGAGCAAGCTCCACCCGATCCTCACATCGGCTGAGGATCTCGCACTGGCAGCGCTCCTTGCCATGTCCGGCCGCGACATCGACTCTGTCATTGACGATATGGAAGAGAGCTTCCGCTACACCAAGAAGGAACTTAAGATCAGGGCAGATGCGAACTCCATCCAGGCTCTGTCACAGATCCTGGCGCTCACCGGCGGCGACATGAAGGCCAAGTGCGACAAGGTCGCCGAGCTTTTCGCAGCATTCAAGGAGAACGGCTCCAAGTTTGGCACATATCTGGAATTCCCCGCGCTCGGCACTCTGATCGACGTTGATGTTCCCACAGAAGTGCTCGTCGGCGAGATAATCGAAGCGGCTGACTTCCTCAAGAAGAACAAGGGCTTCGGCGGTCTCAGCATGGATAAGAAGACGAGGTTGATGTTCGCAGCGCTTCTCGCGAGCGAAGTATATTCGAACGGCAGGGATACGCTTGAAGTGGTCTCCACCACCAATGCGGTCATTACAAACAGTGCGATCTCAATGATCATCGCTGAAGAGGTTGCGATCATGGTCATCGTGATGTGCGCATCCACGGCGAACAGCAATTAAGGGTTGCAAGTTAATATTCGAAAATAAGGGCGGCACGGAAAGTAGTGGTTTTCCGTGCCGTCTGTAATTGTTGACCTGTTTTAGACCCCAACAAATATATAAAATGGCGTTTTTATATAATTGTTGCCCTAAAAAAACACCCCTAAATTACAGTGAGCGCTGCCGGCATGCCATAGCGGCGGTATTCCTCTAAGCGGTGTTCCTATAAGTGGTGTTCCTCTAAAATGAAAACGGCAGGAGGATGGGGGCCTCCTGCCATTCAGCTAAATATTCAGGAAAAGCGGTGCCGGTCATAAGTGGCTTTGAATGACGTATGGCAATCGCTTAGCTGACGTGATTATATCTCTTCGACTCTGACGTTCTTGATATGGATCGTGGCAGTGTCTTTGTGCTTGCCCATGTTGAACTCGAGTCGGCCGTTGTTGTCGTCTTTGTCCTTCATCTCGAACTCGAAAGTGAATGTCTTCCATTCGGTCTCAAGGTCGATCGACGTGTCTTTGAGGTAGCGGATCCAGCCGGCGTTCGGCGCGGATACGCAGACGATGCATTTGCGGGCTTCGTCGGCACGTATGTCGAAGGTTACTTTGTATTTGTGGCCCTTGAGCATCGGGAGATCAGGATGAACGAGCTGCACAGAATATTCCTCGGTACCATAGTTCTGTGTGTAGATGATCATCTCGCCATCCTTGATCTCAGCTGAGCCTTCGCCCCCGTTGAAAAGAAGGAACTTCCAGTCGATATCGTCATCAAGGTTCTCTGCAACTGAGAAGTCTCCGTTGCGGATGAAGTTGCCGTCGGGGAGAGCCTCACGGAACTGCATCGGGGGCTTGGTGACGTTGGTATCGTATTCAGCCTTCTGATAAACGCGGACGTAGTCTATTTCGAATTCGGCCTTGGAGAAATCTGTTGTTGAATCAGGATTTCCCGGCCAGTTTCCGCCTACTGCGAGGTTCATCTGAATCTGGAATGGTTGATTGAAAGGTGCAGGATAAGGCTTGTCGTCCATACCCTCCTCTGCTGTGAACCAGTCGTTGCATGTGAGAACGAGTTCGCCGTCTGTGTAGAAGCGCATCTCGCCGGGTTCCCACTCAACAGAATATTCATGGAATTTTGCAGAGAAACGCTCATCGCCTTCCTTTATGATCGTTCCCTGCTGTTCAGCATGAGGCTCGCCGTAGTGAATCGTAGAATAAGAGACAGTGGTGTCGTTGCCGAGAGATTCCATGATGTCGATCTCGCCGCACTTCGGCCACTGGCCGTAATAGGATTCCTGGTTAGGCATCATCCAGATGGCAGGCCATAAGCCCTGTCCTTCCGGCACCTTGGCGGAAACAACTACTTTACCGTACTGGAACTGGGATTTATTCCAGCCGTTTACCTTGCCGGATGTGTAATAAGCCTGGCCGTTTTTCTCGGTCTTGATGGCTTTTAAAACGAGCCTTCCGTCCTTTACGAAAATATTCTCGTCGGATTCGGTGTATTCCTGAAGCTCGTTATTAGTCCAGCCCGGTTCACGCTTCTCACGGTTCCACTTGGTCTCGTCCAGCTTGTCTCCGTCGAACTCGTCGCTCCAGAGAAGGTTGTAGCCTTCGAGAGAGGGCGTCTGAGTCGCCTTTTTGCCGCAAGCAGCAAGAGGGAGCAGCATGGAAAGCGCAAGTATAGAACTGATGATTCTGGTACTCTTCATAATTGCCTCCTGAGAGTTGTTGTCCGTCTGACCACAAAATATCAACTTTGTCTCTTCTGTTATTGCTTTTTCATAACTTAATTTTATGTTTTCATGCTATAATGGTGTTCGAAAACACCGATTCTCACGCATATTTGACATCAATATAAGGAGTCTTACATGCCGGCCAAAAAAAGGAAGATCTCATACCAGGAATTTCTGCACAGGGAATACGGTTCATTCAGGGCACCGCTGGCGCCGGAGATGGACTTCTACGATACGATCCGTTCGGGCAATCTGCGCAAGGTAAGAACGCTCTTAAACGAACCCTTCGATGCCAAGAAAGGCTTGGGCGTTCTGTCCGACAATCCGGTGCAGAATCTCAAATACCACATGACGATCACCACAGCGATCCTTGCGCGTTACTGCATTTCGGGCGGTCTGTCGCAGTCGGAAGCTTATTCATTAAGTGACTACTATATAAGGCTTGCCGATGAGGCTTCGACGCCTTCTGAGATCTCTGAGATACATAATGAGATGTGCCTTCACTACGCTAAGCTCATGTCGTCGCTGCACCAGAGTGCGATATCTTCGAAGGCCGTGAGCACCGCGATCAATTACATTTACGAGCACCTGCACACGAGAATAACATTAGAGGGCTTAGCGTCAGTGACGAATCTGTCAGCGCCTTATTTTTCGAGGCTCTTCAAGAAGGAAACGGGTTATTCCGTGAGCGGATACATCATGAACAAGAAGCTCGAGACAGCCAAATCGATGCTCGCATCATCCGACTATTCGATAGCCGAGATATCTGCCTCACTGGCGTTTCCGAGCCAGAGCTATTTTACGAACGTTCTGAAAAAAGACTGCGGCCTGACGCCCAAGGAATACAGACGTAAATATGCAGGTCCGATCACAATAAGATCGGAAACGTAACAGGGCTGGTTTCCGGCTTTCTTTTTGGGGTTGAAAGTGCCTTTTTGATCCTCTTAAAGATATAACTCCATGTCAACGCAGCGCCAGTCGCCATAGGGAGTGGTGATCGTGTGCTCGCCATATTCTTTAAAACCTGCAGATTCATAGCATTTTGCGGCCTTCGGATTGTTCGCGAAAACGCCCAAGTCGACTCTTGTCGCAGTGAGGTTATTGCGGACATAATCGATTGTAAGTTTAAGAAGTTCCCGGCCGTAACCCTTGCCGCGGATCTCAGGGTCAACGATGACAAAGCCCAGGCGTACTGATGAGTCATCGTTCTCATTCGGATATCTGATAATGATGTGTGCAACGACTTTGCCGTCTTCATCGATTCCCGTGAGGGGAATAAAGCGGCCGGTCTTCAGCTGCGGTGCGTAGTTGTCGTCGATGCTGTAGGGCAGGAGAGGAAAGAACCCGTAGCGGTCAGCGGACCACTGGTAGAGTTCTGTCTCCGTGCGGAGCCATTTCGCGATTATGGGCGAATCTTCTCTTTGGTATGCGCGTAAGATCATGTGGCACCTCCGCAAAATTCAGCAATCTCTTTCTCAAGCAAGCGGTAAACATTAGCGACCAGGAATCCGTCTGCGACAGCGTGATTAAAGCGAACGGTAAGCGGCATCATGAGGCGGCCGTTTTCTTCTCTGTATTTGCCCCAGTTGATGATGGGTGCCAGATAAATGTAGCCGTCGGGAAGCTCGACATTGAGAGAGTCATATGAGAGCCATGATATGTAGGATGCGTCGAACCAGTTGGGGTGATTCTCAGCATCGAGTAAGTATTCGCGGGTGTTTTTCGCTGCCTCAACATCGGCGGCGGCATTCTTGTAGAACTCGGCGTAGTCTGGCGTGTAGTTAGAATACACAGGCGTACATGTCTCGGTGTCTTCGTGGAAAACATACTGAGTCGGGTTGATCACATCGTAGCAGATGAGCTCGTCCGTCTGCCAGAGATAAGCCATCTTGTAGTCGTCTCTGGAATTCAAGACTTTGCAAAGGAGGTATAAGAAGTTGATGTAGAACTTCGTGCCGGTCTCCTTCGAATGCTTAACGAGACCGGTCACATCGACGCGCGCGGTCATTGAGACCGAGCACTTGCAGTCTTCGGTGAAATGGCGGTACACGCCCTTGCGGTAATAAGTCTCTTTGTCGATAATTCTGTAATTCATATGTCAGTTCTTCTCGTAAAAAACGATATCCATTCGGTCATTGATGTGTTCGACACGGCCGGTCTGATGGTAGCCCATCTTCTCATATAGATGGAGATTGCCTTTTTCCTGCAGTATCGTGTCGAGGCTCCAGTTGTCAGCTCCGTAAAGCTCTTCGACGGCAGAGATTGCCGCCTGTGCATAGCCTTTTCCGCGGTGTTCTTCCATGATCCACAAAGGCGAGATGCGCTTCCTCGAACCGTCCTTTCTGTCGACGACCCTTATCGCACCGACGTCAGTGTCATCTGCTTCTATGAAGAAGTAGGTTGTCCACGGCTGTTCGTACCTTGCGCGGATCTTGTCGATGCTTTCTGCGGCAGGGCTTAAGTCAAAGTCCTGATATTTTTCCAGGAGAGCTCGAAAAGCCTCAACCTGCATCTGCCAGAGCTTCTCAATATCTTCAGCTGTTGCTTTTCTTAAATTGATCATTTTCTTGTCAGCACCATGCCCTCAGTTGAATTCGTAAATCCGAGGCTCTCATAAAGGGGTCTTCCCATTGTCGTTGCATCAAGGCTGATCTCTGTTGCGCCTCTTTTCCAGGTCTCATCGATCAGCATGTTTACCATCTTACGTGCGATGCCCTGACGGCGGTATTCAGATCTTGTGTATACATTCATCAGATGAGCGCGCTTTCCCGTAGGATGCGAAAAGGTCGGCATTATCCACATGAAGCTCATCGATGCGCAGCCGATCACTTCGCCGTCATCTACCGCGAGCACCGTAATGTGATCGCCGTTCAGAAAATAATCGCGGCTCTCTCTTACGATCTCTTCCGTGTATTCGTAATCTGCAGGAAGGTTATTTACGACCTTGAGCATCTCAAGGCGGCTGCTCATCAGGAGTTCAATGTCATCGTTTGTTGCTATTTTAAATTCAATCATTGCTATATTTTCCTTTTGTGTCTTGTTGTAAAAGAAATAGTTATGCGAGCGATTCCGCACAAGCGAAGCGCGGAGGACCTAAGCGAGCATGACTATTTCTTTTTCAGTATTGAGATTGCAGCGTAGTGTTTTACAGTAAATTCATCCGGGTAGTCAGCAAGGAGCGCTCTGTGGTCGGCGTCCCATTTCGCGAGCTCCTCAGGTGACAAAGACGCGCCGACGCCTCTGCATGCGATCATGCGTCCGTGCCAGGATTCCCTGGTGAAAGGCACGTCGACGTCGTATTCTTCGTGGTCTTCGAGCTCGAAATGATCAAACATCACATCCGGAATGTGAATA
>JAEFBC010000283.1 GCA_016292155.1 Saccharofermentans sp.
CGCATGTGATTACCTCCTCCGGGTATTAAAAAAGCTGCCGCTATTCAGCAACAGCTTTGTTTGTGGCGCGCCTAGCAGAGCTCGAATCCACAACCTTCTGATCCGTAGTCAGACGCTCTATCCAGTTGAGCTATAGGCGCGTATAAAGCATTGGTCTCCCAATAGCCTAATAATGATATTACTTGAAACCTTGAATGTCAATCACGATTTAGTTAGAATACTTTCGATTAATTAATATGGGGAATAAACATGAGTAATTATAATCCTGATTCACAGCTGGTAAATGAACTGGCTTTCGTAAACTGCAGAGATCTCGGCGGCATGCCTTTAGCAGGCGGAAAGACTTTTCGCAAAGGCATCTTCTTAAGAGCAGAATCACCTCAATGGCTCTCTCCTGAAGCAATTAAGCAGGTCAAAGATTATGGCGTTAAGACCGTAATCGACCTTCGCGGCGAAGAAGAGATCCTTCAGGACGGCAATCCGTTCATTAACGATCCTGACGTTGTTTACCATAATGTTCCGCTCTTAAACGGTAATCCTAACGATACGATGGATGAGACCATGGAATACTTGAGGACTCACATTCTCGGTGATTATTACATCATAATCGCTGAAGAGATGGGCGACCGTCTTGTCCGGATAATGCGCGTGCTCTTAAACTGCGACGGCCTTGCGTTGTTCCACTGCCAGCACGGCAAGGACAGGACAGGCGTTGTTGCAGCACTCCTCTACCTTATCTGCGGTGCATCAAGAGATGACATCATCAGAAACTATGAGGTTTCCGAGTATTATCTTAGAGATCTCCTCGCTCCCATCTTAAGAAAGATGCCTGAAGACTTAAGGCATGCTCTTAATTCAAACCGTGAGAACATGATCAAGTTCCTGGATTACCTGGACAGCAAATGGGACGGAGACGCAGAAAAACTTCTCATGGCAAACGGACTCACAACAGATGAGCTCAATATGCTTAAGAACAAGTGTATTGCTGATTAACCGACGGCCTCGCCTACGGTGATCTTGGTTACGTTGCCGTAATCATTGAATTCGAACTTGATAACAAATTCGCCGTCGACATTCTTGAACGATCCCTGGAAATCTGACTGATCGAACATCGGATAGACCAAAAGGAGCTCAGACACATTCATTCCGACATAGAGATCTTCGCCCAGCCTGAACTCGCTGGAGTTCTGAACGACGATAGATGTAAGTCTTCCCGTAGTCCATTTACCGTTCTTGATCTCTGCTGCCAGCCTTATGCTCATGCCGCGGTAAGCCAGCGTTACGACTCCGTTTGCAGGGATCTTCATGATAGGCTCGCCAAGAAGTCTGTAGATCTCGTTCTGGCTGTATACAGAACCTAATCTGAGCTTGCTCTCGCCGTTCCTTACAAGACGGATCTCTTCGAGTGAAGAAGGAATGTTGTCTTTAATGCAGAAAGTACCGCTCTTGTATTTGCGGAGATCTATGGTCTTAGAGACGAATCCGTCGTTATATTCAGTGAAGACTTCCGGGATCAGGTATGAGATGTGGGTCGGCGAAAAGAGCTTCAGTTCATAATCATCAGAATGAGTCCTGACCTTCAGTTTGTAGTAATCACAGATATAATTTGCCTTGGCATAAACGACTGAATTAAGGTAGATGTCAGAAGCATAAGAATCCTTGATCACAGTCTCAAGTTCATCGGCATTCTCATCATCGATCATGTCAAAATAATGGTTGATGTATGCATAGGCAAACAACGAATCAATGATGTATCTTCCGGCGATGGAATAACCGTTATCCTTCTTGGCGATGGTAAATCTTACCGGCGGAGCCTTGGGATCATGGTCTTTTGAATAACAGAGTTCTACAACGTCCATCTCACCATATTCGTCTATAGTTGCATATTCTTCTCCGGCGTTTGAATCGATCTGGCTGAAGTAAGCCTCTTTCTCAGAATCGTCTAGAAACCTGAAGGCATTTACCGTGCCATGTGCATTAGAGCTCTTTCTTAAGATAGAGCAGTATTGATAGAAGACTGAATATGTGAGTCCTTCGAGCTGGCTTTCAGGTATCTTGGAATAATTCTCCGAGACATCCCTTTCGTCCATGATCGCATTCGTCACGATCAGTGCGAGATCAGATTCTGAAAGCACCTTGGAAGATGTCTTAAAGCCTTTTGAAATGCCGTCAAAAAAGCTGCATCCTGAAAGACACACGGACATTCCGGATAACATCGCAAAGCACATAACAACAGCAAGGATCTTTTTTACAGATCCTCTGATGCCGGTCCTGCTGTCACTCTTCCTGTTCAATCTCAGTCCTCTTTATGTCTCTTTGCCTGTGCCTCGAAAAGCACTACGCCTGCTGCAACTGCAGCATTTAAGCTGTTAACGTGTCCCGTCATGGGAATGGAAACAGTGAAGTCACAGCACTTCCTTACTCCGTCTCTCATTCCGTCACCTTCACTGCCAATTACCACTACAAGATTACCAGAGTAATCAGCATCGTGGTATTCATAATCGGCATTCATATCCGTACCGCAGACCCAGAAGTTTTCCTTCTCCTTAAGTCTTGTAAGTGTCTGTGCAAGATTGGTGACTCTTGCTACAGGAACATACTCGATGGCGCCTGCCGAAGCCTTTGCGACCATCGAATCCAGTGATACGGATCTTCTCTCAGGGATAATGACACCGTCAACGCCGCAGCAATCGGATATTCTTAAGATTGAACCTAAATTATAGGCGTCCTTGATCTCATCCAATGCAACGAGCAAAGCCGGTCTTCCCTCATCCCTGCATTTACCGATTATCTCATCTAGATCGGCATATTTATGGGGTGCTACTGAGGCAATAACGCCCTGATGGTTATGAGTATTGCTCATCTTATCAAGGATCTGTCTGGTAGCTCTCGTAACGATGATGCCGCGCTTATTGGCTTCATCAAGGATCCTTATAAGTCCGTGGTCTAAAGGCTTGTCACCTTCAGGCTTCAATATCCAGATCTTGTTAAAATCTCTTCCTGCCTGCAAAGCCTCAGTTACGGCATTTCTGCCCTCGAGCTTATCCGTGGAACCCTGCTCTGTAAAAGCATCGTCTTCGCGGTCACGTTTAAACTCAGGTCTGCCTTGTTTTGCAGGCCTTCCGGGCTTTCTGTCCTGATTAAAACGTCTCTTGCCTTTATCCATTCTGTTCTTTTTCCTTAGTTATTACGCCGTCGCAGATATCAAAGCTCTTATATATAAGATATTCCATTCTTGGCTCTTCGTTGTTGAGGAAGAGATATCCGAGAAGTGCCTCAAAACCTGTTGCGTACATGTAGTCTGCGTGATTCGCATTTTTCGAGAACGCATGAGGATTGGAATTCTTGCCTCTTCTGAAGTAATCCGTTTCCTTTTCCGTCAGTTCATCCTGCAGGATCCTTATGCTGTTCGCCTGGGCTTCAGCAGATACATAGTGAACCGTGTTGTTATGCATCTTATTGTTGCTTCCGGCACCAAGCGTCGCTGACTTGCAGCGGGCATAAAGCTCATAGATAGAGTCGCCTATGTAAGCCAATACCAGAGGCGATACTTCGCGGAGATCCTGTGCGATAAACGGTTTTATCATTTATTAAGCCTTCTCGATCTTAAAGCCGCCGGGCACATCTTTTACGGTGTAGCCCTTTGACTGGATCTCGTCTCTGATCTGGTCAGCCAGAGCGTAATCCTTTGCTTTCTTAGCTTCTGCTCTCTTGTTTGCAAGTTCGGTGATCTCTTCAGGAATTGCATCCTCAAGATCCAGAACGATACCCAAAACGCCTGTAAGCTCTAAGATCTTATCTCTTGCAGCCTTGAGCATGTCAGCAGATACCTTAGCTTCCTGAGCGCTCGTATTTACCTGGCGTACGAGATTGAAGATATCTGTAATAGCGTCAGCGCTGTTCAAGTCATCATCCATATGAGCGATGAAGCTGTCGCCTGCAGCCTTAATTGCTTCTTCGAGAACCTTGTCAGCCTCAGAGTCGCCTGCAAAGCTTACGTTGTTCAATACAAAGTCAGCATTTCTTACGCAGTTGGAGATCCTTCCGAGGCTCGTCTGTGCAGCTGCGAGAAGCTCATCGGAGAAGTTGATGGGGCTTCTGTAGTGACCGAGCAAAATGAAGAATCTGATAACGTTGTAAGGATACTTCTTAACGATATCTCTGATCGTGAAGAAGTTACCCAAAGACTTACTCATCTTCTCGCCGTCGATGTTTACGAAAGCGTTATGAACAAAATAATTGCAGAATCTGCAGCCGTTGGCAGCCTCACTCTGGGCGATCTCATTCTCGTGGTGCGGGAAGATAAGATCCTGTCCGCCGCCGTGGATATCGATCGTATCACCAAGATACTGCTTGATCATGGCAGAGCACTCAATGTGCCAGCCGGGTCTTCCTTCACCCCAGGGTGAACCCCATGAAGGCTCGCCTTCCTTCTTGAACTTCCATACGGCGAAATCGCCGGGATTCTTCTTGCCTTCATAAGAAGCCTTGCGCTCACCGCCGCCTGCTTCGAGTTCATCAAGCTTATAGTGTGAGAGCTTACCGTAATCAGCCTTCTTGGAAACGTCATAGTAAACGCCGTCACCTTCGATGATGTAGGTGTAGCCGTTTGCCTCCATGGACTTGATGAGACCGATTATTGCCTTCATAGACTGAGTTGCTCTGGGCTGGAATGTCTGGCGCTTGATGTTAAGGCCGTCAGCGTCAACATAGTATTCCTTGATGAAACGGTCAGCGAGCTGCTCTACAGTAATGCCTTCCTCGTTGGCACGCTTGATCATCTTATCGTCGATGTCAGTGAAGTTCTGGACGAATGTAACGTCGTAACCTCTGTATTCAAGATATCTTGCGAGTGTGTCGAAAGTTACGAAAGGTCTTGCATTGCCAAGATGGAAATAGTTATAGACCGTAGGGCCGCACGCATACATCTTGACCTTGCCTTCTTCAATAGGCTTGAATTCTTCCTTGTATCTTGTGAGTGTGTTGTAAAGTTTCATATATAAAAATCTCCTTTTCGTGTTAAATCATTAAGCCGGTCAGTTCATGATTCAACATCGGCAGGATCTGATATTAATCAATTTCAGGTATAAAAAAACAGCACCAGCCGAATTATCAGAGGCCGGGCCGTAAGATGCCGAATTATATGCATCGATATATTGTTCCATCATATTCTCCTTAAAAACCCCCGAAACACAGCGGACTCTGATTGACACCCGGAAATCCAGGGCGGTGCTCAGGTATCAGATCTCAATAGTCCAACTTACAAGGCTTTACATCAAAAAGACAGGCCCAAGCTCCTTATTATGTCATGTAGGTCCAA
>JAEFBC010000284.1 GCA_016292155.1 Saccharofermentans sp.
AAACGAGGTGAGCAAGCTTGCGGGAGTGAGTATACGCACTCTTCAATACTATGACAAGATCGGTCTTTTGCATCCGACGGGACACACCGATGCGGGCTACAGACTGTATGACGATACGGACTTGGAACGCCTTCAGCACATCCTGCTTTTCCGTGAACTGGAATTCCCGCTTAAGGATATCGCTGCTATCATCAACAGTCCTGACTTCGACAGAAGCAAGGCCCTTGAGCAGCAGATCGAGATGCTGAAGCTTAAGAGGGAGCACATAGATAATCTGATGAACTTCGCGCTTGGAATAAAGATGCTTGGAGTTAAATATATGGATTTTAAAGCTTTTGACAGAAGCAGGCTGGATGAGTATTCCAGACAGGCAAAAGAAATGTACGGCAAGTCTCCAGAATATAAGGAGATGGAAGAGAAGTCCAAGAACCGTACCAAAGAAGAGGAAGGTCTTATCGCTGACAGATTTATGCTTCTCTTCAAGGAGGCAGGCGAGCTGAGAGATACAGATCCCGCTTCACCTGAGGCACAGGACCTTGTAAAGAGGATTCAGGATTTCATAACCGAGAATCTTTACACATGCTCGAAAAAGATCTTAAGCGGCCTTGGAAAGATGTATTCCGGCGGTGGTGATTTCACCAGGAATATCGATGAATACGGCGGAGAAGGAACTGCCGAGTTTGTAGATAAGGCAATTCAGATCTACTGCAGAGAAGAACAGTAACAAAGGAGAACAGCACATGCCGTATGCAGATCTAAACGGACTGAATATATACTACGAAGAATTTGGCAGAGGAGAGACAATATTGTTCCTTCACAGCCATTTCAGCAGGGGATTGCTGGCATTTGCAGGACAGATCCTGCCGTTCTCGGGACGGTACAGATGCCTGTTTCCTGATTTTCGCGGTCACGGGAGGACCACCTGTGAAGATCTTACGTGGAGCAGCCGCATGGTCGCAGACGACATGGCCATGTTCCTTGATAAGCTCGGTATTGAGAAGGCTCACATAATCGGCTACAGCTGCGGCGCGTACGTAGGCTGCTATATGGCTGCGAATTATCCTGATAAGGTAAAGAGCCTTGTGACGATAGGCGGCGCTGCGCATCCGAGGCCGGAAGGTGCTGAAGATTTCCTGCCGGAAAATCTCATGAAGAACGGTCATACAGATTTCATAGAAGATATGAAGGCCAGGCATTTCGAGGCACACAGGGGCGACTGGCAGACATATCTGAAGAACACCGTAAAAGACTGGCAGACACAGCCAAGCCTCACCGATGATGAGTGGCAGAATATCAAGTGTCCTTGCTTCTTTATAAACGGCGAGAATGATCCTTTTGGAACTGTTGAGGAACTTAAGGAAAAAGTTCCAACGGCAAAAGTCTATAAGGTAATGGGTGGGGGACACAGGCCGCATTTTGTCGGGGAGCAGATAGACGATATCAATGAGAGGATACTGGAGTTTTTACAGGAGATCTGAGAAGAATTAAATACGATTCCTGATCAAATACAGGAGCTGCCATGTGGGCGGCTCCTGTTGTTTATATGTACGGTTTTCTTGACACTTCTGGTCTACAATAGTAAACTGTCTGTGGTTTATAGAAATAAACTAATTGCATTATTTGGGGAGAATAGAAAAATGAAAAGAACTGCAATTATATCGTCTGCACTCTGCCTGGCTCTTATGGCTTCAGGATGTTCTTACAATCAGGGAACAACTACAAGTACGCCTGCAGAGACAACGACTGAAGAAACGGTTGTAACAGAACCTTCTGAGGAAGTGACTTCTGAGCCGGAAATCACTGAAGAAGAGATTACCGAGGCTGAAACCAGTATTGAATCATCATCTGAAGTCTCAACGGCTTCTCATGTGGTCAAAGTCGAAGTGATTACATTGAAGTCATATAAGAACGGACCCAATAAATTAACCAGTGTCGTTCCCAGGATTACTGTCGACGGCAAGGAGGCGACAGAGCTCAATAAGTTACTCCGCGATCATATGCAGGAGAAATACCCGTTCAATGTTGATGATAACCACAATGACGGTATGGCAACAGAAATAGAATGGGGTGTTAAGGACAACATCTTGTCGATAATTGTTCATGCAAGCAGTACTAGTGAGGATTATTTTACTAAAGAGGCATTAAACTTCGATCTGGATACGTTAAAGCCTCTGAATTCCGGTGAAGTAACCAAGCGTCTCGGCATGACCGATGAGGAGTTTTTCGGCAAAGTTGAAGATATCGTGAAGGAATACTGTAAATTGAATGAAAAGTCCTACAGTGCTTATGATTACGAGGAGAGTGCCGCTTTGATCAATTACGACAAGGTCACACCGTTTATATGGCCTGACGGAAGTTATGGTGTAGTTATTACACTCGTATATTCTGAACAGACTCAGTTTTATGGGTTAGAGTGTATGAGGATCAGCAAGTTATAAACTATTTCAATCTGTTATTAACTAAGCAGGAGCCGCATAATCTGTGGCTCCTGTTATTTTGAAACTATGTTTATCTTTCCGGTGATTTATTCCGGCGGCATTTTTATATAAAATAGAGAAAACTATTCTTTGGTGAGGTAATATGCCGGTAATTCCATTAGAGTGTCCGTCCTGTGGGACTGAGTTAAGAATAGACTCTGATGAAAGTGCAGCAATCTGCATCCGCTGCGGCAAGCCTTTTGTTGTGAATGAAGCTATCGTGCTGAATTATATTAAGCTTGTTACTGCAGATACAGGAAAGGCCATTGCCTATAAGGAATTTGAAACAGACGGGGACGTTCTGACGAGATATAACGGCGATTCTCCAGTCGTAGTGATACCCGATAATGTAGCAGTGATCGGAAGCAAGGCTTTCGAGGATTCACATAAGATAATAGAACTGCATCTTTCTGATTCCGTAAAAGTAATTGAAGATAATGCTTTCTTAGGCTGTGATAACTTAAGGAATATCTATTTCGCGAACTCACTTAAAAAGATTGGAA
>JAEFBC010000285.1 GCA_016292155.1 Saccharofermentans sp.
CAAAAGGATCCTTGCAACCTCTTCTTCAGGTGCTGCGAGCTCATCGTTGGAAATGAAGTCAACCACGTGGCTGTCCTCTTCCTCACCTACAGGCTTATCGATGGAGATAGGATCCTGGGAGATCTTCTGGATCTCTCTGATCTTTGCTACTTCCATGCCCATAGCTTCAGCAAGCTCTTCTGTCGTAGGCTCTCTGCCAAGGTCCTGAACGAGCTGGCGCTGAACTCTTGTGAGCTTATTGATGGTCTCAACCATGTGAACAGGGATTCTGATCGTTCTTGCCTGATCTGCGATAGCTCTGGTGATAGCCTGACGGATCCACCATGTAGCATATGTGGAGAACTTAAATCCCTTTGTGTAATCGAACTTATCAACAGCCTTGATGAGACCGATGTTGCCTTCCTGAATCAGATCGAGGAGTGAAAGGCCACGGTTCATGTACTTCTTTGCGATAGATACAACGAGTCTTAAGTTGGAGTTGATAAGGAGAACCTTTGCTTCCTCATCGCCCTTTGCCATTCTCTGTGCGATCTCTTTTTCCTGCTCTGCATCCAGAAGCTCGATCTTGCCGATCTCCTTGAGATACATCTTGACCGAGTCATCTACTACGTTAGCGTCCTCGCCGTCTGTATCAAGATCAGTATCGTCATTATCAAGGTCAGGATCGCTGATCTTAACGCCGCCGTTCTCAAGCTCTGCTCTGAGATTGATCATCTCATCAGGTTCGATCTTATATGAATCAGTGATTGCTTCGAATTCTGTCTCAGTAATCTGATTCTCGTTCTTTTCTGCGAATTTCTTTGCCTGTGCCAGTGCTTTCTCAAAATCTGTCATTGATTGATCACCTCATAGATCGTCAATTGTTTACTGTCAAACCAAACTTGACCGTCTTTAACGGCCGGTAAAGATTACTTGCTGGTCTCAGTAGGTTCCAAAATCTCAACAGTAGGCTGAGTATCCTTCGTAATTCCGTCCTTGGTTGCGAAATAGATTGCATTCGGTGTGTAGATATGCATCTCGACATCATCGTTGGCAAATCCTCTCTTCTCGGCACGAAGCTCAGAGTAGTTGTTGTAAAGCGCCTTTGCCTGATCATCTGTAATCTCATTGGAAAGACCGAGCTTTACGTACTGGCAGGAAAGGCCATAAATGTTGAACTGCTTGTAATCAAAATCGTCGTAAGATACCGTCTCAGGTTCTGTCTTCTCGAAGATCTTGCCGATATCAGCAGAAAGATCAGAACGCAATGCCTCACGTGAGAGGTAGAGCGGCAATGCAACAGCAATAATGATTCCGATAAAGAGCACGATGCCAGCTACCATTCCGATAACAAGCTTCTTAGGTGCCTTGACATCATTAGGAGATATCTCGAACTCATTGGGCTTAAGCTTTACTTCTGCTGTCTGTGCCTTAGATGTCTTATCCCTCTGAACTGCCTTCTCTACAACGTCCGGCATAACGGGATTTGAATAATAGTGCTTAGCGCCAGCCTGTGTATTCTTCTCGAATTTCTCATTCTTGAACTCATACCCGTCAGGATTCTCAAGAATCTTAGCAGCTTCTTCCGAAGGGAAAACGCAATTACAGAATACGCACTCGCAAAGTTCGTCTCTGTCATCAAACATAACAAGCGAACCGCAGTTCTTGCACATACCTTGTTTAGTTGCCATTAAAAAATCGTCCTTTATTCTGAAGTATGCGCTTTAAGCAAATCCGGCGCCGACTATATCTCAGGGATAATGTTGAAAACGGGCCGTAAATACGGCATTCCCTCTGTGCAGGCATAGTTCTGCTTATAGCAATCGTAAATTATAATATGCTAATGGTATATCGTCAAGCATAAATCCATCATAGTCCTTGACACTTTCCATTCCCCGTCTGTATTATCAGACCCATAAGACCACAAGCGAGGTATCCCTGTGCCAAGGACCAGATCCAAGTTATATCCTGACTTTAAGCCTTCCTCCGATAAGGAGCGCTTCATGCTCGAAGCGGTCAAGGAGGCTGAGAAAGCCATTGATCTCGGCGAATGTCCTATCGGCTGCGTCATAGTCAAGGACGGCAAGGTCTTTGTCAGGGCCCATAACCTCCGCCTCACAAGAGGCAATGCCATAGCACATGCCGAAGTCATCGCCATAGATAAGGCCTGCAGGAAGTTAGGCGACTGGCGTCTTGAAGACATGGACATGTACGTTACATTAGAGCCCTGCACGATGTGCTCCGGTGCCATCATACAGTCAAGGATCCGCAAAGTCTATTTCGGTGCATACGAACCCAAGAGCGGCGCCGTAGTATCCTGCAATGATATTTTCGAAGTGTCCCACGGTCACAACCACAAGGTCGAATTCGAAGGCGGCATCATGGAGAAGGAGTGCTCCCAGATGATGCTCGATTTCTTCCGTGCCATCCGCAAAAGGGATGCCGGAAAGAAGCGTTCTGCTGATTAAACCTCAACAAACTCCCCGTAACGGACGAGATAAAGGAGCTTATGGGCGACCTTAAGGCCCTCTTCTTCGCATGCGGCAGCATAGCTGTTAAGCTGGAACGCATGCCTCTCAAGTGCTTCCTTTGCACGCTCTTCGGGAACGGCACCGCTTAAGCAGTCAGTCTTATAGTCTAGGATCGTGTAACCTTCAGAAGTCTTGTAGATCAGGTCGATAATACCCTGGACAAGTGCCGAATCGCCCTCATTGCCTTCTATGAAGACAGCGAAAACAATAGGCTTCTCAGACCTTGCCGTACCTTCTTCAAAGCTTCTGATGATCTCTTCGCACCTGTCGCTTCCGCAGAAGGCCGTTATACCGTCCTTAAAGAGCGCTGCCACTTCCCTTGCGTTATCGGCAGAGCAGATATTGAGATAGCCTTCAGCAATCAGCGATTCGATCTCATCCTCAAACGGTATCCTGCCCGTCCTGATGCCCTCAAGATCAATGAATCTCATTATCCTGTGGAGTATCGTACCTCTTGCAGCCGCCGTCAGCATGGACATTCCGGCGCTCTCAAAATCATCGATGCTCCTTATCTCCAGATCGACATGGGTAGTATCAGAAGGCTTCCTGTCGCCTGATATGCCTGTTACGGACACCTTGAACGGAATACTTACGCTCTCCTGATATTTGTATTCAGGGAAAACGAGCTTGCCGTCGGAATCAAATTCCGGAGCCTTCTTCTCTCCTTCTGCCTCTCTTTCCTCTTCAGCATTCTTAACGGCCTGGATCTTCTGAGCCTTGTAAAGCTCGGTAGTCTTATCAGCCGTAATTACGCTGACCTCAAATCCCTTGGCTTCGTTGCCGTCAAGGTCTTTGAAAGCAACTGTATTGCTGCCTTTGAGGTCACCCGATTCGGCGATCTTCCTTAATTCCGCTCCGTCAGCACTTCTTGCAAGGGCGCTGAAAAGGCAATAAGGAAGCTTCATGTCTCCTGCGAGCCAGTGCCTCTTATCGAACTGCAGATCCTTATATCCGATTGCCTGCGTAAAGGCCTTTCTCATCGGGCTTATCTTCGACTTATCTTCTATATCGCAGCTCGTGATTATCGACAGATCCTCTTCCGCACGTGTAAGTGCAACATATAAGAGTCTGCAGGTCTCGGCATTGCTCTCCAATCTCATCTTCATCTTGTAGATATACTGCTCGAAGGAATGAGACCTCGTAATATCCTCAAAGTTGAAATCTTCTGTGATGAAGCCGTCATCACGGTCAAACATGATGCTCGCGAGCGTATCCTTCCTCTCGTCCTGACCGCCTGTCGCAACAAGGATAACAAATGGGAATTCAAGACCTTTACTCTTATGGACGGTCATCGTGGTGATCTTATTCTTGTTGGCATCAGTTACTTCGATGTCAGCTTTCTTGATCTGGATCTTCATCTGCTCCAACTCCCCGGCGATACCCGAGAGGTCAGAACCCCTTAATTTGAAGCTCTCAGACAGCCAGTCCTTGAAGACGTCGAACTTGCTGCTGTCGCCTTCTCTTGCTTCCAAAGTAGCCTTTATGCCGGTCTCGCGGTAGATCATCTCGATAATGTCGTCGATGTCGGATACCATTGAACTCATTCTTATCCTGTCGAAAACATCAATGAAGTTCCTTACCCTTAAGGCAAGCTCACTGCTGCTCTTATCTGCAAAGATCCGGAGTCTTAACATCAGGGGCTCCTTATCAAGCGAAGCTCCCTGGAGCTCATGGATAAAGGCCTGGATATCAGCTATTTCCGCTACGGTAAAATTCGAGAACTTGTAATTTGAGAGCATTACGCCTGCAAGATATTCGTCCCTGTATTCGTTGCCTAAGCAGATGAGGAAGTTGATTATCCTGTGGATATCCAGGTCTTCGAAAACATCAGTCGTGAACCTGCCTGATGCTTCGATCTTTCTGCCGTCCTTTAACGTGCAGCCGTTAAGATATCTCGCTATGGATTCAGCCTGGTTATTTGAAGCTGTAAGAACGCAGATGTCCTTGAATTCAGTCTTGCTTCCGTCTACCCTGGTGCACTCTTCGAGATATCTTCTGACTTCGCTCTCGACAGCTGCAAAGACAGCCCTTCTTTCAGGTTTTGTCTTATCGCCGTCATCTTCTTCGGGCACAGCACTGTCTGTGACAATGATCCTCGGGAGCGCTCCATGACGTGTCTCATCGGCCTTGCTCAGGCGCTGGCTTAAGTCATATTCGATCTCAGATGCTTCACCGCTCATTATCTGGTTGAAGACATAATTGGCAAAAGCAAGGACCTCACAGGTACTTCTGTGGTTCTCCCTCAGATAATGGACAGTTCCCTTCTGCTCACCTGATGAGATCTCTTTCATTCTCGTGCCGAAGATCTTGGGATCAGCAAAACGGAACTTGTAGATACTCTGCTTGATATCGCCAACACGGAAAACATTGCCGTCAGGGCGCTCGAACTTCTCGATGATCTTATCCTGAAGTCTCGTATTGTCCTGATACTCATCAACGAAGATCTCAGTAAACTTCTCGCGGTAGAAAGACGATGCCTCATCAGTCTTTAAGATCTCGTATGCAGTATGCTCAAGGTCCGAGTAATCCATGCCATGCATGTTGTTCTTGACCTGCGCATAGTACTCATCCGTCTTCTTCAAAAGACCGACAAATGCCCTGCAGGCTTTGGTTCCCTCTTTCTGGTTTGCGAGGATCTGTTCTTCTGTAAATCCTATCAGGCTGCTGTATTCTTCCGGCAGGTCATAGGGGTTGTCGTATTTGGAATCAGTCCACTTATCAGGAGTCAGGAAGTGCCTTAATGTAACGATCGCAAGAAGCGGCTTATCGTCACCCTTAAGATCGGCACCTCTGAAGATGGACTTAAACTTTAATTCACCAAGTTCCTTAAGCGGGATCAGCGCGCTGAAGAAATCAGCTCCTTTTTGAGTCTTATAGTGCTCAATAACATTATCTATCCTGCTCTTTACAAGGCTTAGGAATTCATCGTTTGAGTATTCATCAACGATCTGATACGTCTCGTGATCTGCAAGAACGGAATCAAAATCACTGTCTTCGATCATGGATTTGACATTGGCAAGGTATTCCGTGATAACACGCGGTATCTCATTCTCACCTTCGAAATACATGATCTGGTCTTTGCTGTCGCGCTCTTCCCTGTCTGCGACAAAATCCTCACAGACATCAAGATAATCGGGCAAACTTCTCAATGTCTTATATGTGCTTGTTACGATGCTTCCGAGAGAATCATCACTCCTGCCGTCGCCGAATCTTCTGGTGAACCTGATGAAGTTATCGTCTTCTGATCTGCATTCCTCATACATGCCCTTGAATGCATAATCGACAGCAGTCTGAAGCAGTACGTCCTGTTCACTTTCGCTTAAGATCCTGCATGAAGGGTCAGTAAAATCAGCCATAGGCCCGTCTTCCAGAAGATAGCCCTTCTCCTTAATGACCCGTGAGCAAAAGCCGTGCATGGTCTGGATATAAGCATTAGGCAGGAGATCTATCTGCGTTGAGAGCCTTTCTGCCATCTTAGTATCGCCATTAAGGACAGCCTCATTTCGAAGGGTTCTTAATTTCTCTTCGATCTTGTCAGCCATATGTGCGGCTGCATCTTCCGTGAAGGTAACAACGAGCATGTTGTCCACAGAAAGCCTGCCGCTCATTACTTCATCACCGATCCTTGCGGTAAGGACCGTGGTCTTGCCGGATCCTGCCGATGCGGAAACGAGGTTGTTACCAAGTTCCGCGTTGATTATCTTTTCCTGTTCAGCAGAGAACTTCATAACTTATTCCTCCTTTCCCTTCTCATCAGTGCCTTCCAATATATCCTTCATGCCGAGGATCGCTATCCTGTCGGATTTCTTCATGCTCTTATCGGCACCGATCTTCTTGGTGACTTCGTCGTAACCCGGATCTTTCCTGGCTTTTCCGGATTTTGTAGGCTCAGCAAACTTCTCGCAGTTTGTAACCATAGTTCCGTATTTGCCGGAGCTTCCCAGATCAGGCTGCTTCCTGTACTTGGGGCTCGCAGGGTCATTGCCGCAGTAACCCTTGTAACTGCAGTAATTGCAGAGCTTGAGCTTGGGCTCGGCAGTCACTGCATCAGCCTTGCCTGATGTTATCTGGTCTACGCTCTCCTTAATGATGAATTTCGAGTAATCGATAGCGATATTCATTGCGGCTTCATCGTATCCAGAGAGCTTCGGAACACAAGTAAGAGGCTCGCCCTTGTCACTTGCCTTAAGTCCGACCTGCACATAGCCGTAATCGTCGATTACCGCATCGCCTTCAGAAGAATACTTATCAAGGATCGCTCCTGAATATGTCGGGAGCTGGATCTGCGTGCCGTTCATGAGAGATGCCGCATCAACATCCTTCTCAAAACTCTTATAATCGATCGTCCTTAAATGGATCTTCCCCGATTCATCTCTTCTTAAGTCGAATCTGTCTATGTAACCGGTGAACTTCAGATCCACGCCTTCGTAAGGGATGTTAAGCACCAGATCCGTGCTGCCGATCTTCTCCTCGATCCCTTCAGGCACAAAGCCTGTCTCCACAGAATCCTGAAGCACGCCTCTGAACATCTTCGTGAACATCCTTCTGAGCTTGGCATATGTATCCATCTCGAAAACCTTGTCAGTAGGACGTCCTTCCTTATCGACAGATCCGAACATGGCTCTCTCCGAGGCCGCACTTCTTAAGCAGATATCAGCGAATTCATTATATTTCTCCTCGTTAGTAAGCAGGAGATTTGCGATATTCTTGAACTTCTCAGGATCTTTGCCGCTCGCATCACGAAGACCTCTGTAAGCTTCTTCGAACATGCCGTGGATAAGGCTTCCGAAGGAATTTGCCTGGATCTTGGTGTTATCTTCCCTCGGGCCTATCTTAAGCTGGCTCTTGAGCATGTACTGGAAAGCGCATTCCCTGAAGCTCTCAATGGAAGAAACGCTCGCATATATAGCTTTACCGGTGGTGCCGTCTTCCTTTCTTACTGTAAGAAGCCTGCTCATTGTCTCCTGAGGGATAGAGTCCTTCTCAAGGTCGTGTCTGAACCTGACAGCCTCACCTGCTATAGGATTCTTAAACGTATTTACGATGTGATATTTGCCTGCAAACCCTTCCAGGTATTCGAAGACACGGCTCTTAGGCTTGCCGTATTCCTGGACCATATAGAGCCTGTCAGTTGCAGAACCCAAAAGAAGGCAACATGTTACAAACTCTTCCCTCATCTTGTTCTGAGCTTTATCAGGGAGCTCGATACTGTCTGTGGCAGCTGAAAGATTCTTAAGCTCAATGCCGCTTAACAGGCCTTCCCTCATGCGGACATACGGGAAATTATCCTTCTGGGCGCCAACGATAAAGAGGACCTTGCAGGGCGTAACAAAAGCATGTTCAGGTGTGGTTATCTCGATCGAATCCACTTTAAGAGGGATCGTTCCTTCGGTCCTGTTCCTCATGTCAGTCCTGATCATGGAGAGGAAATCCTTCTGGCTTATCTCACAGTCATTCATCTCGTGAGTTGAACACATAAGAAGGCTTATGAGCTCGTCGTAGCCTCTTACGAGAGCTACTGCTGCGGCGTCATCACCTCTTGCGATAAACTCGTCGCGCAAAGGCTCTATAAAGCCTCTCATACTGTTAAAGAATTCCAGGCTCTTTCTTGCCTTGCCGGACAAAGTCTTCTCGCCGTAGATGGATTCACAGGCTTTCTTGAGAGGGATCAGCGTCCTTACGACAACATATTCATAGAAGAACCTGCCGCTGTCGACAAAGCCTTCCTTAATGCCCGGAACGGTACCTTCGAGGATAAAGAATCCGTTCTTCCTCCTGTGTCCGCCGTCATCAGGATCTATATAAGCATTCTCATCGAAAAGCCTTACACTGTCAGTAATATTCTTTGCACAGCAGTAATTCTCAAAGCCGTCTGCAATATAAGGCGGGATCCTGAGCATGCCGGAGCGCATAGCCTTCATGATGAGTTCCAATGTAAATCCTGCTCTTGGAAGCTCTAAGATGATCTGCATCATGTAAGGAACAACTGTGCCGCCTAAAGCGATCTTGCGGTCGATAAAGACGTCTAATCCATAGAGTTCTGCCGTGCTCCTCATTCTGTTCATCAGGTCTTCATTACAGCATACGATCCTGATATCACGGTATCTGTAGCCCTGCTCTCTGGTAAGGCTTATCACTTCGTTGAAGATGTATCCGACTCTGTCATCAAGACCTGAAAGCTCAGCCAGTCTGACCTCACCTTCACAGGCAATACCTTCAGGCACGGAATCTGTCGCAAAGCCCTTGACTATAAGGCTTAGGACATCTCCCTGATCCCTGATCGCAAGTTCAGAACCAGCCGCGCCAAGAGCTTCAAGCATACCCTTAAAATCTTCACCGGCCTTATAAACAGATGAGAATGAGGTGCCTGAATCACCGGAAATGACATTGAATTCAATATCACAGCCGAGTTCTGATAAAAGCGATATGAGCCTTATCTCCTTTGGCGTCAGCATACGCGTTGCGCCAAAACCGATGAAAACGACTTTGGATCTCAAAAGAGAAGTAAGGCCGCCCGCCCTTCTGGATGAGAGCTTCGAAGGATCTGTTGAAGATAACTTCTCACATGCCAGTGCGATGGGCTCTCTTAACAGATTCAAGCCATACCTGGAGTTCATCTGTTCGAGTTCTCCCATTATCAGATGGAGATCTTTAAGCTTGTTAACGAAAGCAACTGTGGATGAAGCATTATCAACGGCTTTGATCGCTTCACCGATATCATCTATGCCGACACCATAGCGCGAGAAGTCGCCCAAGAGGGCGATCATCATGTTGATATAGTCTATTCTGGAAGACAGCGTGCCAAAGGCCTTAAGCCTGGACTTGTTATTGGCAAGGATGTTATAGATCGCATTGCGGAGCATGATCTCGCCGCCCTCGGCAACATAATTGGTGCCAAGGTCATCCAGGATATTGCCTGCGAGCTTCCTGAAGCTTAAAACATCGCCTGAGACGAGAGATGATGACAGATTGATAATGCCGTCTCCGGTATCGATCGAGCCTTCTCCTGCAGAATGGGCCTCCTTGAAGCCTAAGACCTCGCGCTCTACCTGCGCCTTTGCAAATTCAGGTGCGACAAAGATGATATCCCTGCCGTTAAGGTCGCTGTATGCATCCTCGATTACCTCGCGCGAGACCGGCCTTATTGCACTATATGTCTTAAACCTGATCATGCTCTTACCTCAAAAACCTTTATGCACTAATTTTACGGTTTTATGAGGTAAATTCAAAGCGATTAATGGGACAGTTTAAAGGTTGTCCCCCGTTTTCTCCGCATTCTTCAGAAGCTGGTCAGGAATAGACCTCTGGATGTTCTCGTAAGGGTTATCACCATGGACGAGCATGTAATCATTCTTCTCGCAAAGCAGGACATTGTCACGGTTGACCGTATACTTGATGCCGTTGTTTGAATACTGGTGAATGCTGCAGACAACATCACCGAAATCAATGTACTTTTTGAGGATCCTGAATGTTATGAATACTGCCAGGCCTGCGCATGAGACAATGAATAAAATGATAGAAATTATGGCGATGATATACATCTGCTCATTTAAAAATGCATCAGATATACCCATATTTATGCCTGCCTTTTCTTAACAAACTTGAAGATAGCATCCGACTGGGTAAGTCTCAGATTCTTGACTATCTTATTGATACCGACGATTCCCGGGACCAGCAGAGCCGTACCGAGCGCGATCACAACGGTAATGATGTAATTAAACAGTCCGGACAGCAGAGCATAATTCAGGGCAATGCACACAAAACCTGTGCCTAGAACAGCAAGGAACAGTATAAACAGGCTCCAGCCTATACCATATATGCGCTTTTCCTCCCAGGGCATCGTACCGACGACCTTACCTGTCTGTCCGTTGACCAGTATGGTATAAGGCTTGTCCTTATAGTTGAACGTGAAAAACCATACAGGCATCATCATGTACAGAGGATCATCCTGAATATCTATCCAGTAAATACTGTCTTCCAGCTTCTGCTTTTTTCCAGGGATCGTGGTAAGCGCCTCGTCAGCAAAGAGTTTGTGACATCTGTTAGCAGCCGATTCACGCAGTCCGGTATAAGTCATATCCGACGTGTTGGAATAAAAACCGTTGAGATAATCCTCATCAAAGTCCTTGGCACCGTTGAAAATAAAGGGTTCAAGCTTCATACTGACTTCATCATTCAATATGCTCGAGCCGTCGATCGGGACATTGGCAAAACTGCAGGTTCCTGCTCTCTGATAATACCTTTTCTCATCACGCTTGTCGTTCTTTACCATTCCGCTCAGATAATCAGTTTCCGAGAATCTCGCATTGATCACCCAATAAGGCACATAGATCCCCCTGAAATTCTCCGGAACGGCTTTAGCCTTTACTTCCTTGGGAATGATCGGGTTCTTCAGAAATTTCTTCTTAACGCTCTCTACAGCCTGTTCCTTTGTTATCTGGAACGGAACGATGCCGTCAGGTCTGCATTCTTTTGAGATCCTGGTGAAATTTATCGACGGGTTGCCGCAGTAAACGCAGAAAGTCGATACTTCGGTATCACTTGTTATAACCTCCGCTCCGCAGTGGGCGCAGGTATAGACCCTCGTATCGTAATATTTTGAATGGACATCAGCGTTGATATCCTGTACATCTTCGGGATAGAACTTACTTCCGCACGCGGCACACTCCAGCTGCTGGGTTGCCGGATTGAAAATAAGTCTGCCCGAACAATTCGAACATAATACAGCCATTATTCTTCCTCCCTTATTGCCAAAGAAATTTTACTATTAGAAGTTCTTCTCCGCAATCGCTGTCGTTAATCGCCTTTTTTCGAGGGTCTTCTCGAAAAGAAGCTCTGCCGTCTCTGGGAAGTTCTCATATACGACCTTCGTGCCTTCTTCGGTAATTCCGCCTTTTGTGGCAACTCTTGTAACAACATCTTCAAATGACATATCTTTCTGCAGCATGAGGTCTCCCGTGGCACTCATCGTTCTAAGGACCATCTTTACTATCTGGTCTTTGGGAATGGCGGTGTGGCCTTCTGCGGACCTGCAGATAACATCGAAGATTGACGCGATAAAGCCCGGCATGCAGCTTACGAGCTCAGAACCCATGCCCATCTCATTTTCGGGCAGTTCGACAACATCGCCTATCGTGCTCAAAAGGTCTTTGAGCGCGTTCTTATCACTGACCCTCTCATCGAAGCAGACCAGTGTCTGCGATCTTCCAATCTCTGCCGTGAGGCTCGGAATGACTTTTGCGGTCTTAATATCTATGACCTTGCGGATAGTCTCAAAGGAGACGCTTCCGTTGAGGGATACGAGCAGGGCGTCAGGGTTAATGGAATCCCTTATATCTTCAAGCACGGCTTTAAGGTCAACCGGGCGCACGCAGACAAAGACTATGTCGCACAAAGAAGCCAGTTCCCTGCTGCTTACAGCATTTGCTATAGCTTTTGCTTCCTCAAGCTTTGATTCAGTCCTGTTGGATACAAAAAGGTCTTCTTTTTCTATGTTTCCCGCTTCGGAAAACTTCCAAAGCAGCATCTTTCCCATACTTCCGTAACCTATGATTCCGACACGCATAAAAAAGCATCTCCTCTATTGATTTCAATCATTATATCAAAGAGGAGATGCCCGTCAGTTCTTTATGAATCCCGTATTACTTCCAGTGCTTGAGCTGTGAGAGCCAGCCGTCGTACTGGGCGCGTCTCTCGCTGTCACCAAGGTTCTCGGGATTAGGCATGTGGTCTACAAGGAAATCGAGAAGGGCATCCTTGGACTTGTAAACGAAATCGCCTTCCGTGTAGCACCATTTGCAGTAGTCTTCGTTGAAGTCACCGTTAGGTTCCCTGCTGATGTTGAGGTCCTCGTTAAGCGGCATTCCGCAGCACTGGCAGTAAAGCTGTCTGGGGCTTCCGAGGAGAGTGTTGATCGATACATTGAACTCTCTTGATAAGATCTTCAGAGTCTCAGTGTTAGGCTGTGTCTCGCCTGTTTCCCAGCGGCTTACGGCCTGCCTTGTGACCAGAACTCTTTCTGCAAATTCTTCCTGTGTGAGATTGTTATCTTCACGGATCTTCTTTAATACGTCTTTGGTTTCCATAAGTTTTTGCCTCCGTTTGTTTTGATAGTTCCATTATGTCTGTGGCACTATGCGAAAACAAGAAACGCGTTGTTGCTTTACATATACCGCTTGATCGGATCGTCACACCAGACCTGAACTTCGATATATCTTTCAGGACCGTGGGCTCCGTCATCGTTCCAGTCCTGAGGCAGTCCGTATCTTGCAATTACATCCAGGATCTCCTCATATGTATAGACTTTTTTCCTGTATTCTTTCCCGTCTTTTACGCGAGGGCTGAATGTCGGCATTGAATCGCCATAAGTAAATGATAACTTGCGGGTATCGAATTCTTCTATAGGGATCTTGATAACGCCGGGCTCTTCGAACCATGTGGAAAGCCAGGGACTGTGTTCCACCACGAGATAATGAGGCGACGGGATATCCATTAAGATGCCTTTTTTCATTGCTTCTTCGCGTACTATCCTCTCGCAGTTCATCCGTTTGGAGATATAGTCCGCATCTCTTTGAGCAGTCAGGGAATCCGGTCTGTCTGACTTGATCTTTTCGAGAACAGATAAAGCTCTATCCTCGGAAAGCGCAGTAAGACTCTTAAACGGTCCGGACCTTTTATCGTAATAGTGATACAGATACATGATTAAAACTTCTCCGCAGGGTTGCCGTGCCCAAAATAGTAAGTGCGTCTGCCGAATGAACGGATCTTGTCAGCAGTCTTTTTCTGCACTTCAAGATCAGTATAAAGATGCCCCATTCCGGGCCTTATCCAGTTGTCGAGTGCATCGCCTACCAGAAGTGCATCATCAGCCACGAGAAGGCCTATAGAGCCCTTCGAATGCCCCGGAAGTTCAACAACCTTAATATCAGGAAAACCGTATTCGGCAAGCGCATCGCCTTCCTTAACAAAGAAGCGGTTCTCAGGGCGTGTGACCTTGGTTTGGCTTAAGACTTTAAGCGAAGCCTTGAGCACCACAAAACCCACTATTCCGTATGAATGCAGAGGCTGAGAATTATAGTCGTCAAAGATGCCGTCATCTGCCGCGTTATAAGCCACAGGAATATTGAACTTCTTTGACAACGCTTCAGCATTCTCAGCGTGATCGAAATGAGGGTGTGACAATACAATAAGCTTCATATCGTATTTGCTGCACTCATCTTCTACCTGCTGAAGATTTTCAGAGCTCGCCGTGTCGAAAAGAACAGCGTTCTTTCCATCAGACACTAAATAGCAGTTATCAGTTCCGCCTTTTATACGTGTAATGCTGTATTTCATTAGTTTTCCTTACCACGAACCCTTATATCCGACACCGTATTTGTCAGTATAG
>JAEFBC010000286.1 GCA_016292155.1 Saccharofermentans sp.
ATTGAATTTAATATTTCTTGATTAAATAAATATTATTAACCATTCAGAATCATAACCCAAAAGAAGTCTTCAATCAATACAAACAGTGGGAATAACTGCGTGATTGTAAAGAAAACTTCATATTTATCATATCATTATCTGTTCGAAAACAAGTATTTTTATTCGTATTCCCTTAATGTGGGGTCATCGCCCGTCATATCAAGGAAGCCCTTGGTCTTAGGCGCATCAAGCGCATCGGAATTAAATGCATAGAGGAGCCATGCGGTTTTGTCGCTGATCTTCTCCAGGCTGTCGAACTTTATCTGGATCAGCTTATTCTGCGGTGAATAGACCGTAAGGAACATATATCCGCTGGGAAGGATCCTTACTTCCACGGTATTTTCGAACATTGAATATGAGTCGCCGATGCTGGCATTATCCGCTGCAAGTATCGCTCCCAGAACGATTATCGCCTTCTTGTAGTCATTTTCATTCGAGATCCTGACCGGTTTTCCGAGCTCGGCATATGTCACGTTAAGGCCGCAGATGACGGGCCTTACAGATTTCCGGGTATCAAAAGACGTGAGCTCTAAGACTATTCCGTCCTTATCGAGAGCCGCATAGCCGTCAGGAGTCCTGATATAGCAGACCTTCATTCTCTCCTTGACCTGGACATCCACGGTGGAAGGGAGCTTTACGGACACTCTGATGTCTTCGATGTAAGGGTTCTCCCTCTTGATGCGCTCTTCGGTCTTTCCGTAGTCGAGCCTTATGATATCAAGGATATTGCCGCTGACACCTCCCATGAGGTGGGAATTATATTCGAGCTTCAATTCCCTTAAAACCTGCTGGTCTGTCATGACCACATTGCCTTCCACGTGGGCATTTCTGACCCTGAAGGCAGGAAGGAACAGGATAAGGAGAACAATAGCGATTATGGCTATGGCAAGGGCGATTAATGCAATTCCCCTGCGGCTTAAATGAATGACTTCGCTTAAAGGTCTCTTCTGCGGGGGACGCTTTTTCCGGACAAGCCTTTTTGCCGGAGCTTTCCTGGGAGCTTCGGCTTCATCGGGCTCTTCTTCGTCTTCAGCATCTTCCTCAGATCCCTCAGATTCTTCCGATTCGTCCTCTTCAGTTACTTCTTCAGACTCTTCCAAATCCCCGGGTTCTCCGGCCTGGTCTTCATCCGGCTCATCTTCTTCGCCGTCATTACCTTCCTCGTACTGCTTTATGACAAAGACATCCGCTCCGGTAGCCTTTTCCGCAGCATCAGAATCCGAAGATCCTTCTTCCGAAGGCTCTTTGGCCGCTGCAGATGCCTCTCCGAATAACTTGTCTAACTCGTTGTCATCCATAGTGCTATTTTATCAGTTTACGGATTATTCCCAAGAGATGCCTTGATCGCTTCGGTTATCCTCTCACCGGTGTCCCTTATCGCAAGGCTTAAACTTGCCTTGCGGATCTTTTCCTGTCTTTCCGGAT
The DNA here is from genome assembly GCA_016292155.1 of Saccharofermentans sp. Lineage (GTDB taxonomy): Bacteria > Bacillota > Clostridia > Saccharofermentanales > Saccharofermentanaceae > Saccharofermentans. The sequence continues at coordinate 1,465 of JAEFBC010000286.1, forward strand.
TGTTTAACAGGTCGGTAAGGACGGAAGCTAATCTGCCGGCTTTGACTTCTTCATCACTTACAACTATTCCGGCGCCCTTATCAGCGAGAGAATTTGCATTATATGTCTGGTGGTCGTGAGCTGCAAAAGGATAAGGAACCATAATGGCGCAGGCACCTGTAGCCGTTATCTCAGCACATGTTACGGCGCCGGCACGAAGGATCGAGCAGTCAGCAGCTGACATGTAGAGATCGGGCCTGTCGATATATTCCCTGATCTCAAGGTTAGGAAGCGCCTTTACGTCATCCGTGATCTCAACGGAATTGTGCTTTCCCACGGATATAACGAACTTTACGTCCGCGAATTCGGGTTTTCCCGCGCTCGCGAAAATAAAATTCGTAAGCGTGGCAGAACCCAGAGATCCGCCCATTGTAAAGACGAGCTTCTGGTCAGGTGCTATGCCCAGAGTCTTTCTGGATTCCTCCTTGGTAAGACCGAACATATTGTTCCTTACGGGATTGCCTGTATACACTACCTTTGCGGCCTTCGAGAAGATAGATTCCTGGTTGGGGAACCCTGTCATTACGAGCGCTCCCTTTGCAAAGAGCTTGTTGGCTCTGCCCGGGAAAGCATTTGCCTCGTGGATCATGATTGGAATGCCGGCCTTTTTCGCCGCCATCAGAAGAGGTGCGCTTACGTAACCGCCGGTGGAGATCACACAGTCAGGATTGAAATCATTTATCAGCGAGAGGCACTGCTTCCTGCCTCTCCTGTTTGCGCTCATGGTCTTAAGGATCTTAAGCGAAGGTTTGTAAGGCATCGGCAGCGATTCGACATTTCTGAAATCGTAGCCTGCCTTGGGCACAAGCTCTCCCTCAAGGCCTTCTTTTCTGCCTGTGAATATGATCCTGCATTCATCACCGTTCTTTGCAGCATCCGCTTTAAGAAGATCTGCTATTGCGAGCGCGGGATTAATATGTCCCGACGTTCCGCCGCCGGTGATAATGTAGCGTCTTTCCATGCAGATCACACTCCGGGTCTTAAGAGTTTTCCGGTAGACTTCAGCTTTTTCTTCTTCTCGGGACGTACCGTTCCGCTTCTTGAAACAGAAAGGATAAGGCCATATGCGATAAGGAGCGTTACCTGCGCCGTACCGCCGTAACTGACGAATGGAAGCGTAACACCCGTAGCAGGAATGACCTGCAGCTCAACCGAGATATTCATCAGGACTTCGACAAATATCAGGGCCGTACACCCGGTCGCAATTGTCCTTGAGAACACATCTTTGGCCCGCCAGCACACGGCCATGCACATAAAGAACATGATCAGGTACATCAGCATCAGTATGACTCCGCCGACAAATCCCGTCTCCTCAATGTAGATCGAGAAGATATAGTCGTTCTGTGCCTCTGATACGTAGTTATATTTTGATCTGGAATTGCCGAGGCCTACGCCCCACATTCCGCCTGAACCTAAAGCATTGTGCGCATTGTCTACCTGACGCGTATCATCTCTGGTAAGACCTTCATCCTCGTTATCAAGCTCTTCATCGTCAGCAGTAAAGATAGCGATTCGCTTGAAAACGTGTGCGTAGTTCTTCATGAATCTCTCACGCTTCTCGGCAGGTGTTACCGCGAATGCGATGGAGCCGCCGACGATTCCCACAACAAGCAGAACGAGTATTCCGTAAAGCCATGATCTTAAAGGGATCTCCGATACGAGCGCACACATTAAGATTACCAATGCAACGATAATGAAGCAGGAAAGGTGCGGCTGGAGAAGGATTACCACGTCGACGAGGATGCATAATCCGACTGGTACAAGGAATTCGATCATGGTATGTGCAATGATCTTACCTGTCTTTGTCTTGGGCTCTCTGATCCTGCCTTCCTTACGGAGATATGCGATTACCGAACGGTATCCTGCAAATGCAACGATAAGGGATACTTTGATGATCTCCGAACTCTGGAGCTGGATAGGACCGATGTTGATCCAGCGTGCCGCACCGTGCTCACGTCCTACGCCGAGTGCGATCGTCGCAAGCGCAAGGCCGAGGCTTAACACATAAGCTCCGAAGGCGACCCATTTCTGCTTGAAGAAATCGATCGGAATGAACGATATTATGAACATTGCCACAATTCCGGCAACGGTGAATCTTATCTGTCTTGTAAGGAACCAAGAGGAATCCTTGAACTGTCCGTACGCATCAGGACCGGAAACCGAATAAAGGATTACGAGGCCGAATACGATAAGCACGAAGATCATTAAGATCATTGGGATGTTGGTGGTCTTTACAGCCTCTTCGATCTTGGCGGCATTAATGCCTTCAGACTTTGCAGGCGGCTCGATAAGACTGTCGATATCTGTGATCTTTCCGGTCTTGGGATCTGCAACAGGCTTCTTGGCCACATTTTTCCTGAGGGCTGCAAAAGGCTTGGCAGGGCCTTTTTTCGCAGGTTGCTGAGCATTCGTAACGCCTGTTTTAGCCTGCGTATGGGGATTACCATACAACGGCACGTCAGGTATTATCGACTTTACTTTCTTCTCAGCCATTTATCAGGCATTCCCCTTCTCGATAAAATACTTCGCCACAGTCTCAAATCCGAAGCTGTGTGAAGCCTTAAAGAGCAGCGCATCGCCGTCTCTTACATAGTCTTCGAGACGTCTTTGCACATCCTCGGTGTCTTTACATTTTACTATTTCGAGATTCATATTAACCATATGAGCTCCCTTGATGAATTCGTCGGCATTCTCGCCTGTTACGAATACTCTGTCGAAGTCATAGGAAGCACATGACTTACCCGTAAGCTCGTGAAGCCCGGGAGCGAATTTGCCGAGCTCCAGCATGCCTCCCAAAGCTAAGACCTTACGGTGGCCCTTAGCCTTTCTGGAGAAGTTCAGGAATGCGTTTTCCATTGATTCGGGTGATGCGTTGTAAGCATCGTTCATTACAAAATACTTAGCTGTCTCAGTGATGGCGCCTCTGCCGTCCATAGCGCTTCTTGCACTTATCACATCGGCGATCTTCTGCTGGCTCTCGACAGACTTCGTGATGCCCATCATGTAGGCACAGAAGATCGCAAAGAGCGCATTTCTTATAGCCGCATCACCATACATTCCGACGCTTAGCGGAACCTGGAATTCAGAATCAACGCCCATTCTCTTAAGCTTTACGCCAAAGGACATTCCATCGTCCGTCTCCTTTACGTCAGTAGCGGAAACGATCAAAGGACAGGGCAGGTCGTCATCTGAACTTACCTGGATGCCTGCGATGAAATTGTTGATCGTAAGCACCTTAACGCAGTGGTCAAAGAGCTTCCGGTCATCGCTGTTGACAGCAATAATGCCGCCGTCTGTAAGACCTTCAGTGATCTCCATCTTGGCATTCATGATCGCGTCTTTGCTCTCCAGAATGCCGATATGCGAATAACCGATATTAGTAATTATCGCAATGTCAGGTCTTGCTATCTTCGTAAGATATGAGATCTGGCCGGGGCCTCTCATGCCCATCTCGACAACGATTGCCTCAGCATCTTCAGGAGCAGATAAGATAGTCTTGCTCATGCCGATCTCGTTATTGTTGTTTGCCTTCGTGGAATGGACCTTAAGACCTGTCTTCAGCACTTCGGTGATCATGGTCCTTGTAGATGTCTTTCCGACTGAACCCGTTACCGCGATAACTTTGCATCCGAGCTTGAATCTGTAGTGGTTTGCAAGAAGTCCCAATGCCTTTACGGTATCTTCGACGATGACAGCATTTGCGCCTTCGGGAACTCTTTTCTCATCATCTGTGATAAGCGCTGCAGCACCCAGTTCCATTGCCTTTGCAAGGTAATCGTTGCCGTCGAAATTCTCGCCCTTCAAAGCGACAAAGAGTTCACCCTCTTTGATCGTTCTGGTATCGGTCGATACTCCGGTTATCTCTATGGATGTCGCGAAAACAATCTCATCTGTCTTGGAGACCAGTCTTCCGCCTACAGCCTTCTTCACTTCCTCAAGCGTAAACATCATGCATTTCCTTCCCGCTCGTTCACTGCATCTCTTGCATGCTCGCAATCGTCAAAGTGAATCGTTTTATCAGCGAAGATCTGATAGTCCTCATGACCCTTGCCGGCGATAAGGACTGTATCTCCTTCTTTTGCCATATTGACAGAAAGCTTTATCGCTTTGCTTCTGTCAGGCTCTATCTCATATTTGCCTTCAGTCTTTGATATGCCCGTAACGATATCTGCGATTATCGCATCAGGTTCTTCCTTACGGGGATTATCGGATGTGATGATGGTGTAATCGGAAAGATTGCCGGATACCTCACCCATCTCGAAACGCCTTGTAACAGAGCGGTTTCCGCCGCATCCGAAGACGGTGATTATCCTGCCTTTTGTATATTCCTTAAGCGTATTAAGAACGCTCTCCAATGCAGGCGCATTGTGCGCATAATCGACCAAGATATTTACGCCGAAATTATTCTCTACAGGCTGCATTCTTCCCGGAACACTGATGTTCTCAAGAGCTGCCTTGATGTCATCGATACTGACCCCTTCCGTTACTGCAGAACAGATAGCGCAAAGAGCGTTATAAACATTGAACTTGCCTGGGAGTGCAACGAAGATGTCGCACTTGTAGTATTTGCAGTCCAGCTCGAAAACTGTACCTGTAACATGACCTCTTCTCTCAGGTCTTAAATTCCTTGCGACAAAGTCAGCTTCACCGTCGATGGAATATGTAACGAGCTCAGTTTTTCCCTTGCAGTATTCCTTAACTTTGTCAGCCAAAGCACAGTCAAGATTAAGTATTCCTGTCTCACAGCAGTCAAAGATCTTAAGCTTGCAGGAAAAATAATCCTCCATATCAGGATGCTCATTGGGAGCGATATGGTCTTCATAAAGATTCGTAAATGCAGCGGTGCGGTATCTGATGCCCCTGACCCTGTCGAGCTTTAATGCCTGGGATGAGACTTCCATGACAAGGCTGTCAGAACCGCTCCTTGTAAGTGTATCCATCATCCCGTAGAGTTCTCTTGATTCGGGAGTCGTGTGCTCTGCATGGGTCTTTTTGCCGGCGATGATGTTGCAGACAGTGCCGATAAGTCCTGTATCCCTGCCGCTCTGCTCCAGAATGGCTCTCAACATAAAAGCTGTTGTAGTCTTGCCCTTGGTTCCGGTAATACCGTATACAGCAAGCTTATTCTCGGGATGCTCAAAGAAATTGGCGCAGAGGTCAGCCAGATGCTTATGTGTATCTTCTATCTCAACAATGCAGAGATCAAACTCTTTTGCAAGCTGATCCAATTCCTCTTTTGGAAATCCTGTTCTGGTGCTGTCGACTATGATCGCGGAAGCGTCCTTCTCGGCTGCGCTTCTTGCAAATGAATGTCCGTCTACAGTAAAGCCTTTTACACAGACAAAGAGGGACCCTACTGCTACCCTGCGTGAATCATACTCAACCGATGTGATCTCCTTATTGAGATCACCGGAGATAAGCTCATAATCAATATTTTTAAGCACTTCCAGGAGCTGCATTTTTCTTTCCTCTGTCCGTTATTTTTTTCGCGGGCATAATTCCACTATTACACCGTCAAATATATTAAATCAAAAAGTTCAATATCTTATGTGGCAAAAACAATGAAATTACTTAAGTGGTTCCTCCCATGTTTGTGCGTCAGAGCACTGGTAACCAGTGAGTTTTTCCGATTATGTGTCCGTTCTTCCGTCTTCTCCCGAATCATCTGACGTTGTGGTCTTGTTATTATTGTTGTTCTGATCGTAGGTCTTACCTGTGCCGGTTCTGGACAGGCTTACATAAATGATGTCTCCGGCATAAGCAGTCTGGCCTGCGGCAACGCTCTGGCTGATGCATACGCCCTTGATATCACTGTCTTTATCGATCTTACAGTTGAGGTTCATCTTAAGACATGCTTCGATACATTCGATAGCCGACATTCCGTTCATGTTAGGAACTCTCGTGGTGAGCATCTGCTCTTTAGGAACATTTTCGGGATAAAGAACAACGACACCTGTCTTATATAAAGTGTGATAGAAGTCCGGATAGGTTCTTCCGACGATCGTATCAGATGTCATATCAAGCGTACCGTAAAGGGTTGAAAGACCGTTTACTGAGATCTTCGATGCCGCCTGTGAAGCAGGAAGTCCGTCAACC
>JAEFBC010000287.1 GCA_016292155.1 Saccharofermentans sp.
AAGGACATATAACAAAAAGAGACGTACTGGCTGATCCTTTGTACAACAGCAAGATAGTTACCAAGCTTGTCAACAATGTAATGCTTGACGGCAAGAATGGTACAGCTCAGAAGATCGTTTACGGTGCATTCGAAACAGTTGCCGAGAAGACAGGCAAGGAAGCACTTGAAGTATTTGATCAGGCTATGAACAATCTTATGCCTGTTCTTGAAGTTAAGGCTCGCCGTATCGGCGGTGCTACATATCAGGTACCTATCGAGGTTAGACCTGAAAGAAGACAGGCTCTTGCTCTTCGCTGGCTTACAATGTTCGCTCGTAAGCGTGGTGAGAAGACAATGCAGGACAAGCTTGCAGCTGAGATCATGGATGCTGCAAACAATACCGGTAACGCAGTAAAGAGAAAAGAAGATATGCACAAGATGGCAGAATCCAACAAGGCTTTTGCTCATTACCGTTGGTAATTGACGAAGCAGTCGTATTTAGGAGGAAAAAACCTTGGCAGACAGAGAATATTCACTTGAGCATACCAGAAATATTGGTATCATGGCTCACATCGATGCAGGTAAGACAACACTTACAGAGCGTATCCTTTACTACACCGGTGTAAACCACAAGATCGGTGATACTCATGACGGAACCGCTACCATGGACTGGATGGCCCAGGAGCAGGAAAGAGGTATCACCATCACTTCAGCAGCTACAACATGTCACTGGACTCAGGAATACCAGCACAAGAAGATCGCAGGAGCTCCCGAGTACAGGATCAACATCATCGACACTCCCGGACACGTAGACTTCACTGTAGAAGTTGAACGTTCCCTGAGAGTTCTCGACGGCGCAGTAGGCGTTTTCTGCGCTAAGGGCGGTGTTGAGCCCCAGTCCGAGACAGTATGGCGTCAGGCTGATAAATACAACGTACCCAGAATGGCTTTCGTTAACAAGATGGACATTTCCGGTGCGAATTTCTATAACGTGATCTCCATGATCAAGACAAGACTCGGTAAGAATCCCTGCCCTATCATGCTTCCCATCGGAGCAGAAGATACCTTCAAGGGCATCATCGATCTTTTCGAAGAGAAGGCTTACTACTATCTTGATGATAAGGGAGATCAGATCGAGATCAAAGATATTCCCGATGACATGAAGGACGATGCAGAAGCTTATCGTCAGGAAATGATCGAGAAGATCTGCGAAACAGATGACAGCCTCCTTGAGAAGTATCTCGAGGGCGAAGTTCCCGATGAGAAGGCACTTAAGGCAGCTCTCAGAAAGGCTACCATTGCCGGAACCATCATTCCCGTATGCTGCGGCTCCGCATACAAGAACAAGGGCGTTCAGAAGCTTCTTGACGCTGTTGTTGAATATATGCCCGCACCTACAGACGTTCCCGATATCAAGGGCGTTGACCTTGAGGGCAACGAAGTAACAAGAAAGTCATCCGATGCTGAGCCTTTTGCGGCTCTCGCATTCAAGATCATGGCAGACCCCTTCGTAGGAAAGCTTGCATTCTTCAGAGTTTACTCCGGAACATGCAACTCCGGTTCCTATGTGCTTAACGCAACAAAGGATAAGAAGGAGAGGATCGGACGTATCCTTCAGATGCATGCAAATCACAGACAGGACCTTGAAAAGGTTTACTCCGGTGATATCGCTGCAGCTGTTGGTTTCAAATTTACATCAACAGGTGATACCATCTGCGACGAGCAGCATCCCGTAATCCTTGAGTCCATGGAGTTCCCCGAGCCCGTTATCGACATCGCTATCGAGCCCAAGACCAAAGCCGGTCAGGACAAGATGGGCGAGGCTCTTGCAAAGCTTGCTGAAGAAGATCCTACCTTCCGTGTTTCCACAAACGAGGAAACAGGTCAGACCATCATCGCAGGTATGGGTGAGCTTCACCTTGAGATCATCGTAGACCGTCTTCTTCGCGAATTCCACGTTGAAGCTAACGTAGGTGCTCCTCAGGTTGCTTACAAGGAAGGCATCACAAAGGAAGTCAACATCGATTCCAAGTATGCAAAGCAGTCCGGTGGTCGTGGTCAGTACGGACATTGTAAGGTTATCTTCACACCTATGGATGTTAACGGTGAGAAGGTATTCGAATTTGAAAATACTGTTGTGGGCGGTGCTATTCCCAAGGAATACATCCCCGCTGTTCAGGCAGGTATCGAAGAAGCTATGAAGTGCGGTGTCCTTGGCGGATTCCCCGTACTCGGCGTTCATGCTAACTGCTGGGACGGTTCCTACCATGAAGTGGACTCTTCCGAAATGGCATTCAAGATTGCCGGTTCCATGGCATTTAAGGAAGCAATGCAGAAGGCAGCTCCCGTACTTCTTGAGCCTATCATGAGAGTTGAGATCACAGTTCCCGAAGAGTACATGGGCGATGTTATCGGTGATGTTTCATCCCGTCGCGGACGTATCGAAGGATCTGAGGATGTTAACGGTTCCAAGCTCATCAGCGCATTCGTTCCTCTCGCAGAGATGTTCGGATACGCAACAGCGCTTCGTTCCAAGACTCAGGGACGTGGAGCATATTCAATGTTCTTCTCAACCTATGAGCCTGTTCCGAAGTCAGTTCAGGAGAAAGTTCTTGCGGCTAAGAACGGAAAATAAGCCGTAAAATTTACTTGAAAAAAATCATACTATGCAATATAATGGCGTGTATGAGGCTCAGAGATATTTACCGTAGTCCGATGGGGCATACGGAGTAAATAGAGCAAACACAATTTATCATTCTTTTTAAGGAGGATTATTTCAAATGGCAAAGCAGAAATTTGAAAGAGGCAGCAAGCCGCATTGTAACATTGGTACCATCGGACACGTTGACCATGGTAAAACTACTCTTACAGCAGCAATCACAAAGGTTCTTGC
>JAEFBC010000049.1 GCA_016292155.1 Saccharofermentans sp.
AATGCGTGAAGATATGGAGGTCATATGGATAAGATGGGCAGATCATACAGCAAGGCAGCAGTGACGGGATTTATTCTTGCGGTCACACCGGTCGTGATTTATACGCTTGTCATATTTGCTGATATGTTTTTCCGCAAAGCTGTTTTGACCACAATCAACCGTGAAATCATCCTGATACTCACAGATATTGGGGTTACGGCTTTTATAATGTCATTTGTTGCCGGATTTGTTCTTTCGATCGTCGGACTTATCACATCCATTCGTAAGAAGCTGAAAGGCAAAGCACTCGCAATAATCAGCTTGGTTATTTATCAGTTGGAGATGCTGATGGCTGCTTATGCCATATTACTCTCGCTTGCTATGGCGTTTAGCGGCGGCATTTAGCGGTGATATCCAGCCGGTGCAAACGAGTTGAAGACCGTTGCTTAGCCCTGCAGAATGCGGTTTACTGCTTCATCGTACTCTGCGTATTTCTTAGCTTTCAGGAGCTTTTTGATGTCGCGCTCTTTGCCATCGAAAAGCGCCTGCCAGTAAGACCACAACTCCCTCATCTTGTAGAGCACATTGATGTCAGGCGACATGACGTCCTGATATCCATGATAAACGGTGTCATGGAGCTGCTTGAATTTGGCAAAATCAGTCTGCGTTTCAAGGCCCTTGAGCTTATCTGCAAGAGACGGGTCGGATATAAGGCCCCTGCCCAGCATCACGGGATCAAGGGCGCTGCCAAACGAATTTACCAACTCTTCGTAATCCTTGCATGTAAAGATATTCCCGTTATAAACGAGCGGATTTTTCGAGTGCTCTAAAGCATATGCGAAATACTCCTTGCGGGGCTCACCCTTATAGAAGTCGGATCTTATCCTGGGGTGCACGATCAGCTCGCTTACGGGGAAGTTGTTAAAGATTTCCAGAAGATCGTAGAACTCGTCGGGATTATAGTAGCCGAGCCTTGTCTTGATCGATATCTTCACACCGCCGGATTCTCCATAGGAGTAAATGTCATCCAGAAACCTCTGAAGTGCCAGTGTCTCAGGGAGGAATCCCGCGCCTTTGCCCTTGGCGCAGACGGTGCCTGAGGGGCAGCCGAGATTGAGATTTATCTCGCTGTAACCCATCTCATGGAGCTCTGCGGCTGCTTTGATAAAGCAGTCCGATCTGCATGTAAGGATCTGGGGAACCAGGTTTATACCGGTGTTATTTTCCGGGGCGAGGTCTTTTCGCTCCTTGGGTGTCATGGCACACTTTTCAGACGGCGAGATGAACGGCGAAAAATACTTGTCCACATGACCGTAGATCCCGTCAAAAGTATTGCGGAATATGTGATTTGTGATGCCTTCCAATGGTGCGAAATAGATTTTCATGAATATATTCTATCACTAGCCGCATTTTCTGTTGTTCGAATGAATGAAGTAATTCTTCCGGTGTAGTAGAATTGATTAGAAGCCGGACAGCAGCTATAGACTGTGATTGTTTGATATGGGTTATTAATTGGGAACAACAGTGAACGAAAATCTGCAGATGACATACTATGAATTGTTTGAAATATCCGAAGATGCTTCTCCGGCAGAAATAAAGATGGCATACCGGAGTCTCATAAAAGAATGGCATCCGGATCTCAATCCTGATAAGCCTGATGCTGCTGCAATTACACAAGAAATCAACAAAGCTTATGGCATTTTGTCCGACCCTCTCAAGAGGGAACGTTACGATGAATACTTATCGTTTATTCGTGCAAAGACTGCTGTTGTTAAAGAAGAACCAGCTGAAGCTGCAAACGAACAGACTCCGGCAGATTACGATGAAGAAGATCATAGCGGCATGTCTTTCGAGGACTATGTGAAAAATGTTGCCGGCGAATCATATTCGGCATATCAGGATGCATTTACAGATGATAACCGCAAGTTCGATGAGGAAGGTTATAAGGAATACGTCAAAAACAAGGGCTCGATAATGGATAAGCAGGTTAAAAACCCTGCGTTAATCCTTATCGGATTTGCTGCTTTCATGATCTCAATGCTGTTTTTAAACAGAAGCGGACTGTTCCCGGAGATGGATTCAAATACCAAATTAATCTTCCCGATAGCATTGATTGCTATATCTGTGATAGCAGCAGTTTTCGAGATCCGCAAACGCAGCAAAGCATCCCGTGAGGCGCGCGAAAAGCAGCTGGGCGGAAACGATTCCATATCCGAAGCGGACAAGTGGTTTGAAGTATGGCTTTATCCTGAAATGCCCCTTGCTGAATGCAGGAAGGTCTTTTTCGACTTCAGTGTAAGAGTGGATAAACATATCCTCTCAAGGTTCAACATGATGAGCAGCGAGGATAAAAAGTTGTATGCTGATATCATCGAACTCCTTCAGGAATGCATAAAATTTAGAGAAAGATAAATATATTGGAGAGGAATACATATGACATCAGCTTTACTTAATACACTTGCAATGGTTTTCTTTGTTGCAGCAATAGTTTCTCTTGTTATGGCATTTTTGAAAAGGAAGGATTAAAGATTCAGCAGGGAATTTTTTCAATTATGGTCATACAACGGTCACATGCGTATTGTAGCATTTCTTCAAGGAGGGAATTCTGATGGTCAGGATCTTAGTCGTTGAAGATAATAAAGAGCTGCTTGCGCTTGTTGCCGGATATTTCAAAAACAAGGGTTCTTTTGACGTTTACACCGCTCCGGACGGCACCAGTGCGATGAAACTCATAGACGGAAAAGATTTTGATATCGCGATACTGGACGTCATGCTTCCAGGGCCAAACGGCTTTGAAGTCTGTAAGGCTCTCCGCCGCAAAAGCAGATGTCCTATTGTGTTCCTTACTGCGCTCGGAAATGAAGACAACATCCTTAAAGGCTATGAGATCGGCGCCGACGAGTATATGGTCAAACCATTCTCGCCTAAGGTCCTGTATGCCAAGTGCCTGGCACTGCTCAGCAGAACTGAGGCTGAACTTACCAGGGAAGATGTTATCGAGTGCGGCGGCATCAGACTGTACCCGCTCCGCATGGAAGTTGTTGCCGGCGGACAGGAAGTTACACTTTCTCCCAAAGAATATTTCCTCCTTAAAGCTCTTATGGAGAACAAGGGTATTGTTCTCGACAGAGACAGACTTTTGGATCTTGTATGGGGTGTCGGATTTGATGGTACCGACAGAGTTGTCGACAGCCAGATCAAGAAGCTCAGAAAGAGTCTGGGAAATTATGGTGGAGCGATCAAGACTGTGATCGGCGGCGGTTACAAAATAGTCTGACCGGAATAATAAGGAGTAAGTTTATGCGTAAGAAAGTTATTACCAAACCCAGGTTTGGGAAAATATTTATTGTCAGATTTCTGATCTGTCTGGTTTTATTGTCGATCGTGGCTGTATATGCAATCGATAGATATTACGATTTTCTTCTTGACCGTGTGATACATGAGCCCACAAAAGACTATTTCAGCCAAATAGTAGAACGTGCAGAAGCGCTTTCGAAAACGGAACCCGGCAGCGACGAACACAAGGATTGTCTGAACGATCTGAAACTGTCACTTGCCCTTTACCAGATGGCGGGCTATAACTACGCAGAGGTTCATGTCGGTGATCTCAGAATGGCCACTGATAAAGATACTGCATTCTTCTATATTTACGGTGATGTTGGGTATAAAGATCCGCAAGTATTATTCATAGAAGATATCTCATATCTCGATCCCCTGAATGAGTTTCTGAGAGAGAACGGGTATAGAGACGAAAGACAAGATACAGATTATTACTACCGTTATGAACGGGATCCGAATGTGTTTTTCTCACCTTTTTATCATGCCAGATATGAATACATTAGAAGTGCTTATGTGAACCGCGATGATCATACTTTTCTTCCGGGGGTTATTGAATTCGTTATAAAAGATAAGCACTATGAAGTGGATTGCACTCCGGCTGATACTAAGGGCTATGAAAAATTGGAATTTGATCGCGGGGATGATTGTCAGCTTATTCCGGCATACAGGATAGCGACCGACCTTTCTACAAAGGATCTGTATTATCATGCATTTCCGGTTGTCGGTGGAGAAACCCGCACCTTTGACAAAGAGGATTTCGAAAACATATCAGAGATTTCCAGGGAAATGGATTTCGAGGTAGATAACTCTTGGAGCGTTGATGTCAGTGGTTATAAAATAGACAATGTTTTTGTAATCGCACCATTTTACTGTGCATTTATAATACTTGCTGATCTGGTTGCGGCAGTCGTCGTTGCGCTGGTTCTTGCGATTATCAGATACCAGAAAGATAAAACTGTTTGGGAGATCTTCGATTACAGGGTCAAGACAACAGAGGCAATGGCGCACGATCTTAAGACGCCTTTATCCACGATAATGTTTTATCTGGAGAATCTCGAGGAATCTTCTCACGACTCCGCGAAAGTGCTCGAATACAAGAATGATATCAATGATAAAGTCGTGGCTATGGATCACATGATCGGCGATATTCTCCTGCTCTCCAAAAGTGAGTCAGGCAAGGTAAATCTTAACAAGGAAGAGTTAAGCGTGAAGGCCCTTGTCACTGAATGTCTGAAAGATTTCCCCGGAATGAAAACGGAGATCAAAGGTGATGACATTACCCTTATAACAGACAGAAAGGTCCTTTCCCAGGCGATCAAGAACCTCCTTTCGAATTGCGACAGATACGGGAAAGAAGGAAGTGCTGTTGATATCGCCATCGAGCCTGATGCGCTTACGATAACCAATAAGACGGACAAGATTTACGATGATGTTGATTCACTCAAAAAGCCGTTTGTCAAAGGCGAAGATTCAAGAGGCAGTAAAGGCGCCGGAGTAGGGCTGGCTATAGCAGACAACAACCTTGCGATATTAGGTTATAAGCTTGAACTGGCATCTGAGCCGGACGGTTTCAGGGCGAAGGTGAAGTTTAAGACTTAACTGTAATTATCCTGATTAACAGGCCCGCAGTTTTTGCGGGCCGTTTTTTATTCCATGGTGTTTTTACTTGGTATAATGATTCACAGACCATCTGACACATGGAGTACACAACGCCGGTTTAACATAGCGTCAACAAACAAAACGAGGGAGAAGATCATGCCACGCATTTTATTTGCAGAAGATAACGATAATCTCAGAGAAGTCGTTACGGATTTTCTTTCCGACAACGGCTTTGAAGTGGTTTCGGTTCCGGACGGCGATGATGCGTGGGAAAAGTTCCTTGACGAGAGATTTGATCTCGTGCTGCTTGACGTTATGATGCCCGGAATGAGCGGATTTGATCTTTTGCGCAAGATCCGTTCCAGAGAAGACATACCGGTGATCCTTGCCACGGCAAAGGTTCAGGAGAAGGACCAGCTCCTGGGCTATTCGCTCGGCGCGGACGAATATGTCACCAAACCGTTTTCTCTGCCTGTTCTCGTTGCAAAATGCAAAGCAGTGCTTGAGCGTGCCGGCGGCCGTGCCATGACGGGAAAGACTTTCTCAGATGGCGGCTTTTCCGTTGATTTTGTGACGCACAGAGTTGCTCTTAACGGAAAAGAGATCAAACTGGCGTCTCTCGATTTTGATCTTCTCAGCTACTTCATCTCCAACCGCGGAAGAGTTCTTTCCAGGGTACAGATCCTGGACCGCATATGGGGCTTTGATTACGACGGCAATGACCGTGTCGTGGACACCCATATCAAGAGACTCCGCAAGGCCCTTGGAGAATACGGCAGTCACATTGAGACAGTCGTTAAGGAGGGTTACCGTTTTGTTTGAGTGACGTCTTATTGAGGATGATCAGGAGAAACGGTTATGAAAAATTCAAAAAAGGGAAAAATTAAAGCTCTTGTTCTGGCAGAGCTTATGGCAATATTGGTTATTTTGCTCGTTTCGGCTGCCCTCTATATCGGTGCCAGACACCAGGTGAAGGCCTCCAGTGATGGGATGATATTCGGGCTTAACGAGATGCTTTATGACTACGATGAGCCTGCGTCAGCCACAAGAGAAGCTCTCCGCACCATACAGACAATAGAGGCATCTGCAGGATATGAAGGCAATGTTTCCGCGCATTTAATCGATAATTCTTCCGATGGTTCTTTCTGGCTTGAAGGAAGGATCGCAGCATTGTTCTACAAAGAGAATGGTGAGGTAAAGCTCTGGAATCTGAATGAATATTTTAAAGACAGCGAAATTGACACGCTCATCGATCTCGTTACGGATAAGCACTATTCGGGGCATCCGGTCATAATGAAGATCTCCGTTAAGAAGAGCGAAACCGGCAAAGAGATTCCCGCAGGAATCGAGATCGGATACACGCATTTCACCCGGATAATCATCGGTGATATCACAGATGGCGAAATGTTTTACGATGAGACCGATGAGGAGCCGCGCATTACTGAAGTCAAGCTTTTCGCGCTTCCTCAAAGCGAGAAGTGGAACAAACTTCTTGAAGATGAGGAAAATCATACCCTGAGCAACGTGTACAGGAATTCTGTCTTGTACAACGGTTCGATGTTTCCGGGAAGCTCGAAATATTCTGTTGCTTCCCATAGTGATTTTCCGGTAGTCGTGTTTTCAATCGCTTTTGATTTCAACAAGATAGCGCTCGACCAGTCTCTGCCACAGATGCTCCTGGCAGCGGTCTTCATCCAGACTTTTGCGATCTATTACATGATCTATTTCTCGAAAAGAGAACAAAAGCGTGAAGAAGCGAGAAGATACAGAGACAATTTTATTGATGCGGTTGCTCATGAACTGAAAACACCGGCCTCCGTCATTCAGAATACTTCGGAATATCTGTCTACCGGACTCCGCCCCGAGAAACAAGAGCACTATCTTGAGGTCCTGAAACATGAGAGCGGTCACATGAACGACCTCCTGAACCGGATGCTCGCATATTCGAGAGTAAAGGGCGGCACGGCCGATCTTAAAGCTCAAGATACAGAACTAGATGCACTGGTCGACGAAGCAGTTAGATCCTATGAAGAGTCCGGCATCATCATTGAACGTGTAAAGGGCGGCTCCAAGGTCAAATGCGACCCCGAACTTATAAAGAGCGTTATCGATAATCTTGTTTCTAATGCAGTCAAATACGGCGAACACGATGTGCCCGTCAGGATCGTGACGCAGGGGACAAAGCTCTCTGTCTGGAATAAGGTTAATGTTGAGGGTGAAGTCGGCAGCGAAGATCTCTGGAACTCCATAGACCGCATTGAGATAAAAGGGCGCGGGTCTAACGGGAGCGGAGTCGGCCTGGCTATAAGTGCGGTGATACTTGATAAACACGGGGCCTCCCATAAGGCGGAATACAAAGACGGCGGAATTGAATTCTCGTTTGATCTGTCCGGGAAAACGCCCAAAAAGTACAGCCGTTTGCTGTATATTCCCAGCATCATTCAGTTCATCGTATATGCTCCGCTCGTGGTTTACTGGACAAACCTCTACATGCAAGGCGGACAGAACGGTATATTGCCTTTCGTGTTAATGAGCTGCTGGCTCCTGCTGACGATATGGCCTTTTTACGTCATTGTCTCGAACAGCCAATGAGAGAAACATAATTTACTTAAAGTGCCCGGGTGATCCCGGGCATTATATTTCGGGCATTTTTGATGTTAATATAAAAAAATCGAAAATTTTTCTCGAACCACCGAATAATTCGCATCGCTTATTCGTTAAGAGAGTAGATGCGGATAGAAAGGAGCAAAAAAGATGACCGGCAAGGAACTCGAAAAAATCTACAACGAAGCTTATAAGGCGGTATATTGGACGGCTATGTCGCTTCTCAAAAATGAGGCTGACGCAGAAGATATCGTCCAGGATACATTCGTATCTTTCATGGAGTCATATTCAGATCTGACAGATACGACAAAGGCCACAGCTTTGTTAAAGAAGATCGCTGCCAATAAGTGTCTTGATCGCATTAAGCTCGCGAAAACAGACAACATGGATGAAGAGTTCTTTGATAATGTCGAAGCTATTCCTGAGGACTTCCTTCCTGATTCGATTGTCGAATCAGATGAGATGCGCAGGATCGTCATGGACATCATCAACAATTCACTGTCTGAAGATGTCAGAAGAACACTGATCCTGTTCTACTTTGACGAGATGAGCACCAAAGAGATTGCTGAAGCATTAGACATTCCCCAGGGAACCGTTCTGCGCCGTCTTAACTTTGCCCGTAACAAAATCAAAAAGGAGGTCGAGAAGTATGAAGAAGAAAATGATACGAAGCTGTTTGGTATGGCTATCCCATTCTTAAGCAAACTTTTTATCAAAGAATCCGAGCAGGTAATCTTCAAACCCATGCCTGCATCATTTTCCAATCTGTCCGCATCAACAGAGGCTTCAAAAGCCGGAACAAAACTTGCCAAAACGGCAATAGAGAAAGGGACAGATATTATGAAAACAAAGATCTTGATCGGTAGCGTAGCTGCAGTAGTTGCAGTTGGTGCAACAGTAGGAATAATCATTGGTGTAGCAAGCAAGAAGCACGACACAAAGCCTGAAACAACCAAAGTGACACGAGAATCCGAAAACTACACTTCTGACGATGATGAATCGGAGGGAGTTGTTACGACGAATACATCAGCATCTGATGTTGACGACGAGGATGTAATCCCTGCAGGATACCTCAGCCACAATGAGTTAGCTGATATCTTAAACAGTGTACCGCCTGATGAGTGGTGCTCAGGCTGGACTACAACAGCTGAAAATGATTATTGGCGCGTAGAAAGCAAACCTATGTATGTCAGAAAGATAGGTCAAATGATGGGCCTGAAGTACATAGAACCCATTGTTGTTTTTAAGATAACTAATATTTCAGGAGAAACTTATAATATCTCAGGTGGCTGCACAAGTACTGATACTGAAAGCAAACCGAATTCTTCCGGTGTAGATGTTGATGTAGCTCCGGGTGAGACTGTCTACCGTTGTATAGCTATCAGCGCAAACGCGATAACCGATGGGGAAGGAACCCGTTATGTGTTTGATACTGCCCGTATAGTTTTCAATACTTGGGATCCGAAGACCTTTGAGGCTCCGAGAAAAGACGGTACATGCAGACTTTATTTTGATGTTGATTTCACGAAAGTAGAGAAACTGGATTTCTGATTCAAACTGGATCTAAACGCAAATAAAAACGGCCTGCCTCGTATGAGACAGGCCTTATTTTCGTGCGGGTTAAAACTTAGAGAACTACGTTGATGCCTTCGATGTCGAGTGTTGCGAAAGGTCCGGGAATAATAGCCGTACGCTTCGCGCCAAAGTAGTCTGTGTCGAAGATGATGTCGTTGCCGTCCTTATCTTCGAATCTCTGCTGGGGCTCGAAAGCCTTGCCGAGAACGTCTGTCGTGACGAGGTCAGCTGTGAATGAGCCGACGGCTTCAGCAAGGTTTGTCTCGAGATAGACCTTGTCGCCGTCTTCCTTTACATTGACATAGACCTTTGTCTCATCATTTACGAAATAATTCTTTTCCTTGCAGTAGCGCAGAGCGCCGCCGAGATATGCGTTTCCGTCGATCCAGACGGGGAGCTTGCCGAAATGAGCCTCAGCGATCTTCATCATGTCGGGCGTGTCACTCTCCATATCGAACTGCTTGATCCATTCCTCATAGAGAGGATACTGGTCCCAGACGTGTGTTCCTACCACGCGCTCTTCAACTTCGACCCTGCCGTCATCGAAAGTGGATACAAGGGAGGCCTTCGGGTGCTTCTGGAAGAAGATGTTGTTATAGAATCTGTCGTCGCCGTGGAGGATCGTCATGAAGCCCATGACTTCAGTCCTGTGCGGCATGTGGTAAGGTGTGTAACGCCAGTCTGTGCCTGCACCTACGGATGTGAATGCACCGCAGATGAGGTTATGGACCATGGCGACACCCTGTGTTGCGATACGAAGGGAGGCGTCGGACAGGAGGATATTGTTGTCGATCAATGTAGGACCGTGGCCGACTTCGACGAAGATGTCTTCGCTGCCCATGCCGCCATTGAGAGGTGCAGCGTATTCAGGACGCTGGTTGTCGTGGAGGAGATTCTGCGTAATGCGTGTGCCCTGAGCTTCCCAGTCAGTCCAGATGCCCATGACGCAGTGGTGAATGTGGTTTCTTCTCATGATGACGTCGATAGCTGCGTGGAGCTTGATGCCCGCAACTTCAGCGCCGCCCAATTCCATCATGTTGTTGATGTGATGGATGTGGTTGTCTTCGATGATGGAGAAAACAGCGCCCATTCGGCCGATGATGCCGCCCTGCTCGCAGTGGTGGATGTTGTTGCGGCGTACGATGTGGCTGCCGATATTCTCTTTGAGCCAGCCGTGATACTGACCGCGGCAGACTGCATCACGCTCCATCTGCGTGGGGCTCTTTAAGTGTTCATATGTGAAGTAGTGATTGTTCTCCGGATCCAGGTATTTGCCGAGGCCGATGCCGGAGCACTTGGAGAAGTAGACTTCGTTGTCTTCGATAATCCAGCCCTTTGACCAGTGAGGTCCGATCATGCCTTCCTGGAAAGCTGCCGGAGGAGCCCAGTTGGTAGCTGCCTTGCAGATCTTAAAGCCTCTTACGGTGATGTAGTTGCGGCCTGTCTCCTTCGGGAAGAAGCACATTCTTCTGACGTTGATCTCGGCCATCTCGGAGTTGGGGTCGAGGCCGCCGAAGTAAGCGTAGATGACTGTCTTATCGCCCTTCTGCTCTGCGTACCACTTGTACTTTGATTCCTCAGGAACCCATGAGCACTTGTAGACCTGAGCCTTGATGACTTCGTCAACGGAAGCTGCCTCATAGAGTCTTCTGTCGTTGATGTAAACGCATCCCACGTGTCTGTTCTTGCCTGCGAAATACCAGTCGCCGTAGCAGAAAGTCGTGTAGGGATTGTAGTCAGGCGCGAAAACCGAATTATCGACTTCGCATACATAAACGTCGCCGTCGTAAGGCTTCCATGTAGTGATCTGCTCGGCGCCGGAGATCGTTGCTCCCAGAGGAACGTCGCTCACATATGTGATTCGTGCATCTTCTGTACCGCCGTTGGCAGGTGATACATATTCCCTGTAAAGACCGGGTGCTACGTGAACAGTGTCGCCGGGTTTTGCAATTGCTGCTGCTTCGGAAATCGTGCCGAACGGCTTCTCCTTAGTGCCGTCACCTGAGTTGTTAAGGAATTTGATGTCTACATAAAGTTCCATGGCGGTACCTCTTTTCTAAGGATTTTTTGAGTTGTAAATCTAATATAACAACGCGCGTGCGAAAAATATATAAAGATTTGGGATATAAGTGTTGTAATGCTTTTCGAGCTCTTGAAAAAAATTTTGCATTTGCTGTTGACATCATTTTCGCAGGGTGTTATAGTTACCACGACAGACGTAGTACGACAGTCGGAGCAACGGCAGACGTAGCAACGACAGACGTAACAAAAACTGGAAGGAGATAGGCTATGGCAGAAATCAGCAGCGATGTCATTAGAGGATATAACGACATCATCATTCTGTTCCTGCTTCTTAATTCACCGTCATACGGATACGAGATCTCAAAGCAGATCCGCACGATGTCCGAAGATAAGTACATCATCAAGGAAACGACGCTCTACTCGGCATTCACGAGAATGGAGAAGAACGGGTTCATCGAATCTTTCGTAGATGAGGATCTGGCAGGCGGAAAGAAGAGGACTTACTACCGCATTACGCCGGTGGGCAGGGATTATTACCGCGCTAAGTGTGAGGAGTGGACACTTACAAAAGAAGTTATCGAAAAGTTTATTGCAGGTTGAGGGGAGTACATAAAATGAACGC
>JAEFBC010000288.1 GCA_016292155.1 Saccharofermentans sp.
AGGCGGTAAGCACGTTAAGAAGAAGGATCTCGGTATGATGGCTATGAGCTACGGCTACGTATACGTTGCTCAGGTTGCTATGGGATCTGACAAGAACCAGCTCATCAAGGCATTCACAGAAGCAGAAGCTTACCAGGGACCTTCCCTCGTTATCTGCTATGCTCCTTGTATCAACCACGGTACCAAGGGCGGCCTCAAGGTAGCTCAGAACAGAGAGAAGCAGGCTGTTGAGTGCGGTTACTGGCACCTCTTCAGATTCAATCCTTCCCTCGCTGCAGAAGGCAAGAATCCGTTCACTCTCGATTCCAAGGAGCCTACAGCTGACTTCTTCGACTTCCTCAAGGCAGAAGTTCGTTACAACTCTCTGTACAAGAAGTACGATGCAGAAGTTGTTGACGGCCTCTTCCAGAGATGCTATCAGGATTCCAGAGACCGTTATGCTTCTTATGTTAAGAAGGCTAACGAAGCTTAATTCCTAAGAATTAACTGAAAGTCTTACGGGGCTGTCTCAGAGATGAGGCGGCCCCGTTCTTTTGTCCCTAAAATCGAAAAGTTTGCCTTAAGCTTTACCCATTAGGGACCTTAATCCATGCTATAATTAGCAAAGCAAATTAAGGAGTTTCCAGCTTACGGTATGAAGAACGGCAATGAAGAAATATCCAGACTGCAGATAAATGACAGTCTTTTGCCCGATATATTCCTTATAAGATACGCACAGGAACTGAGCAAGAATGCATTGCTCGTATACCTGTGGCTTAACATGACCGGAAATAAGCAGAGCTTTGACGAGGATACCGTAAAGAAGTTCAAGATAATCCCTGATGAAGAGATAAGTAAGGCATTAGCTGACCTTATGGAATCAGGACTTATCAGCCGCAAGGATAAGACTTATTATTTCGACGATATAAAGAAGAGGGAAGTGGAAGAATATATTCAGGCTCAGAATGCCAGAGGCACGGATCCTGACGCTGTCCTTAACAGCGATGAGAAGGAGAGGACGATGCTCGCTGACTCCATCTCCAAGACTTTCTATCAGGGCGAACTCCCTTATATCTTCTACAGACTTATCGACAAGTGCCTTTACGAGTATAAGTTTGACAGCATCGTGTGCTACAAGCTTTTCGAAGAGGGGTACGATCAGTCCATTCACAGATCGAACGTTCTTATGGAGAACATGGCGAGCAAATGGTATAAGAACGGCTATACGGATATCAAGAGCCTGGAAAAGCAGCTTGAGATCAACAAGCGCACCAAGAGGCTGATCAAGCTTTGCGGAAGCCTTTTGAGGAAGAGGCTTAATGCCCTTGATATCGAGAGAGTCACCAAGTGGGCTGAAGACCTTGGTGCAACAGAAGAACTTGTTAACCTTGCATTTAAAGAGAATGAATACAGAAGCAACCTGACATTGAAGAATGTCGGTGATACGCTCGCCAAGTGGCATGACCAGGGCATTAAGACTGCTGAGGAAGCTGCCAGATTCAGCGAGGAAGAGCATAAAGAGAATAAGCGCAAGGCTACAAGAAGGAAGGCAAATCCCGGTTCTGCCTGGGCTACAGGCGAAGAGGCCGGCATAGTTAATAAGGGCGCTTCCGGGACGGGAGCTACCGCTAAGGAAAAGGCTTCTGAGGACGCAGACGACGACAGTGATGGTCCTGACGATATCCTCAATATGTTTGGAGATTAAGATGAAGACGATTAAAGAACTTATAAGAGAGAGCCTTACCGAAGTCGCTGCCACCAAGGATATCAGGAGGCAGGACAGCATTAAGCGCGTTTATAAGCAGTTTCCTGAATTAAAGGAGATAGACGATCAGATCCTGGATGTCCGCAACAGCAGGTTTATCGCCGTCATCGATAACGACGAGAGACTGATCAAGCGTTTTGATATTGCCGAAGAAGAGCTTTTCGTAAAGCGCGATAAGATAATTGCAAGGAATAATATCGATCCTGAGTTCGATATCGAGAAGTGCCTTTGTGAGAAGTGCAATGACACCGGTTTTTATGTTAACAGCAAAGGCTTCCTGAAGGTATGTCCGTGCAGGAGCAAGGAGCTTGAAGACTGCTACGAACACTGCGGAATGGCTGACTATACTTCTTATAAGATCGAGAATTACAGAGCTGATTATCTGGGCGACCCTAAGAAGCGCGAGAAGATCAGGAGCGAACTTTTAAGATTCATGTCGGGTCAGAATGAAGAGAATGAATCACCTTTATGCATTTTCTCCGCAGCACCCCAGACAGGAAAGACCTTCCTTGCCATAGTTGTCTGCAAGACCGCCATTAATCTCGGAAAGAGCGCATACTACGCCAAATGCGAGGATCTGTCCTCTGTCGGCACAGATACATTGGAAGACCTCAAGCACATCGATTTCCTCATAATCGATGATTTTGCTGACAGCGTAACGCTTTATAACAACGTGGGTTCAGTATTGAATTCCATTCTGGAGACCAGAGCCGCATCAAAGCTTCCGACGGTTCTCGTTACGCCTTTCCCCATTGCTGAACTTATTAAGAAGTGCGACATGAGGATCAGCGGCAAGCTTCAGTCTGCAAAGACGATATCTTCGGAAGGAAGGTAAGATCACTTCCGATGAAAGTACGCTGCGGAATCGACATCGTGGATATCACAAGGTTTGTAAAGAATTTGGAAGAAGGCAACACGGCTTTTTTCGATAAGTGCTTTACAGAAGACGAGATCGCTTATTGCAATTCATCCAAAGACCTTAAGAAGAAGGCAGAGCGCTTTGCGGCCAGATGGGCAGCAAAAGAAGCTGTCGGCAAGGCGCTTGGCACGGGACTGCTTAGCGAAGGCGTCGGCATGCACGATATAGAAGTAGTAAAGGATCAGAGGGGCACGCCCGCAATTAAGCTTTATGGCGGCGCGCTCTCCCATGCAGAAGATATAGGAATGAGTTCTGTCTCGATAAGCCTGTCCCATGACGGCGGAATGGCAGCGGCTTACTGCGTGATGCTGGTGGAGAAGGATTGATGAAGAGACGCGAGAAGACAACAGAATCCGGCCGCGGAATCTTCAAGATTTTCGAGCCCAGGAAAAAGCCTCAGGTAGGCGGCGAGCTGCCCGAGAAGACCATCAGGCACTTGGAGCGCCCTGTAAACCTGCCTTTCCTTAAGGATATGGATGAGGACAAGGAGCGTTACGGCAGTGCCGAGAACATGGAGGAGAAGTGGGGCCTTTCCGAAAAGCAGGCCAACCTGGGCGGCGTAAAGAAGAGAAAGATCGTAAGCCTTGCTATCGCGATAGCTGCATTTATACTTCTTATCGTAGGCGTCTTCTATATCCTCCCGAGAGTATTGCCTGACCTCTTCAGAGGTACCAACATCGAACTCTTCGTAGAGCCTATAATCAATCTTGAATTCGAAGACGAGAGCTACAGGGTAGTAAAGGAGAGCACGGTCGCTCTCATGACCGAGCCTGACCCTGCTTCATCGAGGATCGCAGAGGTTCTTTTCAACGAGCCCGTAAAATATGTATCTGCCGCCAAGGACGGATACTGCAAGATAGAGACTTCTGACGGCATTTCAGGCTTTGTTAAGGAGTCGAGCCTTGTTAAGGACACCAAGTCGATCGAGCCAGACCTTCATCAGTACAAGCTCATAGTATCTGACCCTTCAAAGAACATCATGACGCACGCGAGCAACGGTACATTGATCAAGAAGGTAATGATGTACACGGTGCTCTATGCGGATATTAAGAGAGAAGGCGTTTACCAGGTGGCGCTCCCGGGCGGCGATTCCGGCTGGATCGGTTCATCCGGCGTTATCGAGCTCTCGACGAGAGAAGAGTCCGAAGAGGTATCGAGCCGTTATTTTGTCAGCTCGGTGCTGACGTTCGTTAACAGCAGATATATCCAGAACGGAATGTCGATAGACGGTGCTTCAGTAAACGGCGTTGTTTACGTCTGTGCAGCGGTAAACGGCATCAAGATCCCCAGAACGATGGAGGAACAGGCAAAGGCGGGAACAGAGATCGTTCCTGAACCGGACGCCGTTACAGGTAAGATCATGATCGACCAGATCCTGCCGGGTGACATTATCTTCCTGTCGAATCCCAAGGATCCTACTGACAAGAAGATCTATGAGATGGCCGTCTGTACCGATACCGGAACGCTCTTTATGATCTCGCCCGCGAGGACTACGGTAAAGCTCCGTAACTTCTCTTCAGGCGACGCAATATGCGAAAGAATCGTAACGATAAGACGCTTATTCAGCAGTAAGGTAATATAACCTGAAAATGAGCGAAAAACTTGTTGCACTCTTAATTCGGTTGTGGTATTATTCTTAGGCATTTGAATTCTAACAGGAGGTGTTTGCATGGCTAAGTGTGAAGTTTGCCAGAAAGATATGTTCTTCGGCAGAAAGATTAGAATCACGCGTTCACAGATTTCAAGACGCGCGCTTACT
>JAEFBC010000289.1 GCA_016292155.1 Saccharofermentans sp.
AGTGAAGGATAATTTCTTATATGCAGCAGTGATTTCATTCAATTCTGAAATCTTTCCGGCTCCCTAAACAACAAACAAATGTTCTATTCATATGATAGAACTAGACCGATTGTTTGTCAACTATGAAGTTTAAAAGAGCCATCAACTGTTAATAGCCATTTCCTCGTCCCAGTATTTCTTCTTTTGGCCGAGCATATACATTATGTCGTCATCGCTGAACAATCTGAAGTGATTCAAGTCTACGCCGACATTAAATCCGAAAGACTTCCAAAGACCGCCGTATCTATGCGTGTGGCCGAATAAAGTCTGACAGTCTTTTGCGTGGTCGGTAGGCTTATGCGTCAGGAAAAACTTTTCGCCATTTATATAGACATAGTCATTCAGCTTAACGTCATCGAATTTGCATGAAGGATCATTCATGCAGTATTCGCGGAACTTTTCAAAAGAGCCATCGAAAAATTCATCGATAGCACGCTGTTCATTGTTTCCGGTAATGAGGATGATATGCGCATTTATCTGCTTTGATACGGCAAGACCGCTCCTGAAATCCTTTTCGATCTTGGGACCGCAGTTACAGAAATCTCCGATGACATATATGGTGTCATCCGCAGATGCCTGTGTATTCCAAATCTTTACCTGCTCCTCTGTATACTCATTAATATCCTTGAACGGCCGGTTATCACGAACCAGGACCTCTTTAGAATCCGAACCGAAATGAGTATCGGCAGTGTACCAGTTGCTCATCGCACGCTTCCCCCGTTATCAATAGAGTGGAAATCAAATAAATATGACAAGATACATTATATTACTAACCCGCTGATTTCCGCACTAGCGGGAGGCGTATCTTTAACAAAACCACACTTAGTTCAGGCAAGTCAAGCTATTCTTACGAAAAGGGCGAAAGCGTAGAGATAAGATACGATCCTTCCGAGCCAACCACATATTTTATACAGCATGCGGAGCCTTCCACATCCGGTCTGAGCCTGATCATCACGGGTGCTGCTTGTCGGTCTTGTAGTTCTGTTTTTGCGCAAGTTAGCGAAACTCTGAGAACGTCCGAATTCTGCTGTTTTTGATGGATTTTATATCGAAAAAAAGCTGATAAAGAATATATAATTAAGTATAGTCAGTATTAACTGTTATGGGGAGGGTTTTAGTTATGGAAAATAAAGTAGTTAAAGTGCTGGGTATTATAGAATTTTTCGCGGTGATCGCAATGATAAGTATGCCGGGACTTATGCGGACCGGATTTGGAGTGGTTGTAAGCATTATAGCTGTTATTGTTGGCGCTATATTGCTTGTTTTATCTGTACGCGAGTTGATCCATCGTCAACGCGGCAGATAAGCGGGCGGTGCAGCTATAAACTCTCCGTCAGGAAATAAAAACGATATAAGGGCAGAGGTTATGCGAAAAACTCTGCAAATACTTTTTAACTAAGTCGATTTGAATATATATTGATCAGCTTGCAAGGAGAGAATCAGCAACGGAGTTTATATGAGCCAGAAGTTTGATTGCAACTACGGAGAAGCGGAGTTTAATACTATTAAGGCCGGTATGAAAGCTATAGAAGCTGTATTAACCGGCAGTGATATCCATGCAAAAGAAAGGCTCCTGTTCTGCCTTGATTGGTATATGGATCCGTACTATAAGATGGATCTGTCGGCAATAAGAGAGCCTCTGACCGAACTCCTGCAGAAGATAGCTGTTACCGATAATGATATGGGCGTGGTAGATGAAGCCTTTCACTTGCTGGAGGTTTATACTGAAGGCCCCTACGACATCCTGGAAAAGAATATAGATAAGGTTCCGGAAGAGTACAAGCCGACGGCTTTGTATTTGCTGAATCCGGAGAACTGGTAATTCAAATCAGCGGTATTATCCGTTATTCTCCTCTTCATCGTCTTTTTTGCAGACTGCTGGGATTGCCGATGAGGCAATATTTACGGCAAAGGATATCGCAGACGCGATCTGCTTGGATATTACAGTAGTCAGAGCATTGCTGATTATGGAATTGCCTATAACGGCGGACTGCATTCCGTATGTCTCGGCAACGAGCATCGAAGCGTACATCATGCGCTTTTGCCTGTCCATCTCATCGTCCTTGAATCCCTTAAGCTCTTTGAGGCGCACTTCAGCATCCAAGACATCATTGACCAATGTGTCAGTGTCGGTGTTGACGTTGATGAGTGAACCGAGAACGATAAAATCGCTGCCGTTACCGAATTTGGCTTTGCGGTCTGAGAAAGTATTAAAGAGCCTTATGACCTTATCGCATTTAGCCTTGGTGTCTCCGTAAGAGATTGCGAGTACTTCGCTTACACCCTGGATGGCATCCGAAGATGCCTTGACCTTACAAGTGTCTTTGAGATAAACGTATGCTTCTTCGATATCTTCTGCGATAGTATCAGCACTCTTGTCGGTAAGGGCGAGGAACATAATGAACGAAGTGTCGTCAGCAGACGTCAGAACAGGATGGGATTTGTTCATAAGCTTTTTAATCTGTTCAGCTTTGGCAATCAGATCTTCTGCCTCATCCTGTCTTCCGAGATCACAGATGAGAACGGCAGAAAGTGCCATGTATGAGTTCTCAAGCTTAGTTCCATTGTGGATCTTTTTATAAACTTCCGAGACGTCCTTGATATACTTTTCGGGATCATCGGACAACGCCATTTTACTTAAGATGACGAGTTCGGGATTTGCCCTGAGATTAGATAAAAGACCGGTATTCTTTTCCAGGATCTTTTTGCATTCCTTAAGTTTTTGGGGATCGGCTTCCTTATCCTCCGAAGTGAATATAAGACCGGCCATCAGAGACAGAAGCTTGTCATTAAGGAAATACTTCCGGTGTATTGTGGAACAGTTCTTTAAGAGAAGTTCGCACTTCTCATTTAATGCGTCGTTCATGTGTTGCTGAGCCCTTATGAATTGAATACGTCGCCAAGTTTTCTGTAGGTATCGAAAATAGTCTTTACGCTGGTCTCGAGTGTCTCTCTGACGGCATCTGATATCGAAAGTTCAAGACAGATCTTATCAAGGAGATCCTTTTCTCTGTCATTGAATTCGGTATCGGCGTAAGCTACTCCGAACAGCTCGAAATAAACTATTTTACGGTTTTTAATGCTGCTGGCCTTGAGGATCTCCAGTTCTTTTGTAAGATCGATTGCTGAAGCATCAGGATATGCAAAGCCTGTGCCCATTTCCTCGTTATACTGTTCAAGGATGGATTCTTCCTCCAAAACTTTTCCGTCAGAAAAAGCGAGCAGGTTAGCAATATTCCAAAAAGCGTTTTTCTCTTCGAATGTTAATTGATCAAGCAACATAATTATCCCTTTCTATAAATAGATTCCGGAAACATTATATCAAATGATCGTGATTCTGGTTTAGCTAAGGCTATGTCACGTTGATTATCTTCTCGCCGGGTTCTTCGCATCTTGAGATCTCTGTGATCCTGCATACCGGATGCCAGACATCGAACTTCTCCGAATAATCCTTATCCATTATGCAGGTAATGGTCAGCCACTCATCGGTGTTTAGAACAATATCGCCGTCACAGTCACATATGAAGGCAAATGTCGACAGATCTTCCGAACAGCATGTCATGGCAAGGCGCCCTAAAAGAAATGACCTGTCCTCTGCGTGTTTTGCTTTTAGGACCATACCGGTAAAGACAACTTCTTTGCCGGCATAACGGTCAGGTTTTTCCGTGGCATCGATATAGAATGCGGCAAACGAGTCATCATCGATCTCTATTACGTCTGCATCCGGATCGTAAGGAAGAAAATCACCGGGATCAAAATCGATAAGGCCGTAACTGTTCCTGAATACTATGGATGATTTAGGATTCAATGCTCTGGCGCTTCTTCTGAAGAGCGGGAGGTCTTCGCGGATATCGTCGCATCTGTTGAACATAATGAGATCGGCAGACCGCATTTTATCCGCGATCAGTGACTTCAGATTGGAAAGATAAAGGTTAAAAGTCGAAGCGTCGATCATCATTATCTCCATGATCTGCTCTGGATCCCATATAACGCGTGGCCTGTTGCAGTTCCACATACCGTTATATTCGATGACTACGCAGTCTGCCGAAGTCTCATTTTCGATATCTAATGTGTAATCGTATGTGAAAAGCGCCTCGTCATCGATATATCTTACAAGGACATCCTGTTTTAGAAGAGCTTCTTCATCAAACTCTTCGTCACCCTCCTCGCAAACGAGGAGAAGCGTCCTCTTGTGATGCTTCTCCTGCATTCCCGTGATGAAGTCTTTTATTGCGGTGGTTTTGCCGCTGTCCAGAAATCCCGTGAAGATATAAACCGGTACCACTTTATTCTGCGAGACACTCCGTAAGTTTTCTCAAGAATTCGTCCTTGTCATAGCCGCGGCCGATGAATACGAGCTGGTTGAGCCTGTCGCCGTATTTCTCGTGCCATTCGTCCTTTATGTCAGGGTATTGTTCGAATATCAGTTCTTTATCTTCTTCGGACATGGAAGCCACCCAGTTGGATACTTCGGTAACTGTTGAATTCCTTCCGGCCTGTTCGAAAAGCTGGACATGCACCTCATCAGTCTTAAACCACATGTATCCCTTGCCCCGGATGATCTCCGGCGGGAAGCTGTTGCTTACGAAGTCGATGAACTTATCGTAATCAAAGGGCCTCGGATCCTTATAAACAAAAGAAGTGATGCCATAGTCGTCTTCGCAGACTTCTTCCATCTTAACCTCGCGTTCGAGAGCGCGCTGAAGGGCAGAGGAGTTGAGCACTTCATCGTAATCGAACTTATCGCCTCTGAAGATCTTTGAAGGATCGATCTTTCCGTTGATGATCTCATAGATCTCCGCTTTGTTCTGGAAGGTCCTTATTACTTTCTTTATTTCTTCGATCTGATCTTTTTCGAGCAGGTCGCATTTGCTCAAAAGAACGATATTGCAGAATTCGATCTGATCCATAACAAGGTTTATGATGTCCGGATCTTCTGATCTGTCGCCCTCGATCTCGCGCATCTCGTCAATGAACTCGTAGTAGAGCCTGTCAGCATCAGCTACAGTGACGATAGAATCGAGAAAAACATCTGACTCGCCACGGATCTTCTGATAGTTGAGGAAGCCGTATGCGATCGCTGCGGGGTTGCTGACGCCAGAAGCTTCGACGATTATGGCGTCCACGTTGTCATCATGCGAGAGCCTTTCGATCTGCTCCATAAATGCTTCCTGCAGAGTGCAGCAGATACAGCCGTTGGTCATCTCGATCATCTTCGAATCCGACTCGACAACGCTGTTTTTTCTGATAAGGGAGGCATCGATGTTGATGCTTCCGAGATCGTTTACGATGACCGCGAGGCTCTTATCAGACTGTGTCTTGAGAAGTTCATTTAATACAGTTGTTTTGCCTGATCCCAGATAGCCTGTGATCATGGTTACAGGTTTCTTTTTTGTTGTTTCCATATTTATATCCGGCTTTCTAATTTGAGAATTGTTCTCATTTTTATCACAAGGCGATATTTATGTCAATGAATTTGATAACAATTCTCAAATTTGTCTGCAAATGTGCAGAAATCCTACGGTTTCTTACTTCAGTGAATGCTATAATACTTATGATTTTGATCGTTTTACGGCTTTCCCGGCATTGCGGATTGCCGTAATTCAAGTTCTTCTTAAAGGAGACGGGGATATGATTCGTGAGGCGAAGATCAGTGATGCGGCAAGGATTGCCGCGATAGAAGTTGCAAGCTGCAGGTTTGCTTATAAAGATATCGTTCCAGAGAAATATTTATTTGAAGATCTTACTGCAGAGAGCCGCATTCCGTCCATTGAACGCTGGATCAGCGAGAAGCTCTTTGAATTATACGTTTATGAAGATCCTGACACCGGCGCGGTTAATGGCATGATGGGCATCGGAAGATGTGAGGATGAAGATAAGGAAAATGCCTTTGAGCTTCATTTTATCTATGTTGATCCTGATCATCTGAGAGCGGGCATCGGTTCTGATATGCTCCGTTTTTTCGAACAGAAAGGCAAAGAGCGTGACTTTGAAGAGTTCGTTATCTGGGTTCTCGAAGAGAATATGTTGGGAAAGAGTTTTTATGAGAAGCATAACTACGCTTTGGACGGTAAAGAGAAGATCTTCAGGCGTTGGAACAAGCGTGAGATCAGATATGTGAAAGGCATCTGAGATATTAATAAAGGGTTCCGGAAATACGGAACCCTTCTTTTTGTTTTGTTATATACCCGGATTAAATGTTATCTGCTGAATGTGCCAAAGCTGAAGCCGTTGCTTGTGTCTAAGAAATAGTCTGAGATCGAGAAGCCAACTTTCTTTGAAACACCGTAATTAACTACGTTTGTTGAGTCACCAAGGAACTCTTCATACGGCTTGCCGTAAAGTTCTTCGGATTTTTTGCAAAAACGTTCAAATGCATCAAGGATATCTTTTTTCTCGCTGAGATCTGACTGGAAAGCTACCTGATTGATCGTTTTCCCATCAGTGTTCATATCGAAAACAAGATATTTGCATTCAACGCCGTCGATCTCAAGGCGGATCTCATAATAGTACATCAGGTGCTTATCGTAAGCTTCTGAAGGTTCGATATCATCAATTGTGCATCCAAAGAAATCTTCAAATGCCTTCTTGGAACTCTCGGGATCTTTTCCGACACAATCTGTCATGACCTTGAGTGTTTCTGTGAGATCATAGTTCTGAAGGGGCGGCAATGTTGTCGTTGTCGTAGGCTCTTCAGTTGTCTCTGTAGTAGTCTCTACAGTTGTTGCTTCTGTTGTCGTTGTTGTGGGTGCTTCTGTTTCGGTCTCTTTCTTGCCTGCGTCACAAGAACACAGTGCGAAAACCAGTGACAACACCAGTGCGGACGAGATGAGTTTTACGTGCTTTTTCATAATCTTTCTCCTTATTCTTCATTTGTGATTAACCGAAAATATTAACCAGCAAATCCCTTAATCCGGTCTGAAGAAAATCTTCAGACATATACAGTATAATGAAAATAACGAATAACATCAAATATATCTGATATAATTATTTGAGGAATAAGATTTTAGCGAGGATAGTTTATGAGATTCTATGAAGATTTAAAGGCTTATTATTTCAGCAAGAATCCGGTGACGGATGCAGAAGAGCGTTCGCTCATTATCAGTCAGAGCAGGGAATATGTAAAAGAGTACGTCGGAAACATCCTTGGTCCTGAGGATAGCGTCCGCGGCAACATCAAGAAGTTCCTGCCGATCGCTCTGTTTGTCATAGTGGTGGCTCTGCTTATCATCTTCTCAATCAACAAGATAGTTCCTGCACTTCTTTTTACCTTCGGAGGTGTTTTCATCCTCTTCGGAATAGCATTCTTGATTCCCGCTAAAAAGACTGAGCAGCGTGAGCTTCCGAATACTGCAAAGGTCCCGAGAGCAATTCCCGGAGCTGCTGCGATCGCGTTCGGACTTGGCGTTATAGTGCCTGCGGCTGCCGCACCGACATACGGCTATGCCAAGTCGATGGTGGCAGGCGGTGCGACATGGTTCGTCCTTGGCGGACTCTTCTTTATCGTTTATTCGGTAATTGGCTTTCTGAGGTTTTCAAAGGCTTCGAGAAACACGGTTCAGGGCAGATGCATCGGATATATCAAGATGGTAGACGGCGGCAATGGCAAAGACAGTAATATTAATATCCAAAGGTATTACATTACCGGAGCTCCTGTTTTCGAATACAGCATAAACGGAATCACATATCAGGCTTTCCAGGAAGACAATATGAGGACCGGTATGCTCACTCCCAATGTTGGCGATATAGTGGAACTCGGAGTTCATCCTGACGATCCTTATGCGGTCTTCTATCACAGGAATACCGGTGCGAAGATCTTCGCCATTGCATTATCGGTTCTCGCGCTCGCAGCAGGAATCTTCCTCTTCTGTATGGTACCCACGGTAAATGACAATGGTGGTTTTGTTGTTAACACTATGGGCGGACAGACGAGGCTTGCCAAGGCTAAGTTCGACGATAAGACTATTGCGAAATATATAACAGGGGATTACACGATCGAATATGTTACGGTCACAGGCACGCATGAAACCAATGGTATGCCTGCTGTAGATCTGTCCAACGGCAGGGGGTTAATACTTCAGGAAAAAGAGAAGGATAAGTATCCGATAGGCGCAGAGATTTATGTCGTTTATCCCGCAGACGGTTCTGCCAGCCTTAACTTCCGGGCTGAAGAATGGGAGTATGCAGGAACCCGTGAAGTAAAAGGACTTCCGTAAATTGTTTTCAGGCTATAAGAAATCAGGCTGTCTCTTGTGTGAGGCAGCCTGTTTGTTTTTAAGTCATGTAAGTCGGTTTAGGTCCTAAGTACGATTCAGGGATCTTCGCGCCTTCCTCGCAGATCACGATCTTCTGCAGTACGAAGTTCGGATTTATCGAGTAGATGCTTAAGGTATTTAAGCCTTCTTTAAGCTCGATTGTAAATGTTGTCTTGCGGATATTGTCGAGAACGCCCTGTGACCAGTAAGGATTGCCGTCTCCTACTGCGAAGCCTTCAGGGATCATGTTGATCTTCTTGACCTTGCCTTCGTTGACGCTGACGCCGACAAGGATCTTAGGTTCCCTGTAGAACGGGTTGCTCGGGTTGGTGTATAGCGTTACATCGTACTTGCCCTCTGAAGGAACGTTGATCTTGTAATCAAGGTGCGGAGCATTTTTTACGCCAAGGACTTCATCCTGCGGATATGCCTTGATGACATCCATGCCGCGGCTGTAATCCCTGATAACGCTGTAGGCGGCAGATGAAGGTGAAGAATATGCTTTGCTGTAGTCTAAAGGCAGGATGGAGATGTAGTTCATTCCGAAAGCGTTCTTTTCGAGTGATCTGTCGAAAATATTGGCCTTAATGATGTCTTCACCGTAATCCTTTCTTCCGACCCAGTGATGGACCTTCTCGCCCTTAAATGCTGAAGCCCTGTTGAAAGGAACCTTGACGACAGTATATCCGTCAGCGCTGTGGATGCAGAACTCAGTGGAGTCGCCTTTCTTTATCGCAGAACGGTCGATCTTAACCTTAAGCTCTGTCAGAATATAAGGCTTAACAACGCCTTCCTCAGAAGAGAACTTGAGGCCCTTGCAGGGGTTTTCGACTGAGAACTTCACGTCCTTATCGCATGCAGTGCTTAAGAACAGGGTAGCCTCATCACAGGAAGGATCAAGGAACTGATCCAAAAGAAGAACCCTGCCAGTCCAGAACTTGCCTTCTGTGGACTGGCATGAACCCTTGATAACCGTAATGAGTCTTTCTTTGTTGGCAGGCTCGAAAGTACCTACTACAGGATATTTACAGCCTTCCTCGCACCAGTTGTTGAAGCCGATGTGCTCGGACAAGCCCATACCGTACCACTTGCCGCCATGGATCGTGTGAAGCTCGTCAACGATGATCTTGTCGTAAGCTATGCACTTGTTGATCTCTTTAGCGAGTGTCATAGCGTAAGTGCTGCCCAGTTCTGCGAATGCATGGTTCAAAGTCGTAAGGAGCCACATTCTCTGGACATTTAGATTGGCGGTAAGGGGAAGCCATACGAGCTCGTAGAAGCTGAATCCGGCATTGCCTTCAAGCTTCGCGCGGAGCTTGTCGCACTTCTTCATGAGTGCATCGATATCCTCAAGAAGATCGAAAGTCTCATTATAGTTAAATGCATTATAGATACGGTCGTTCATCGCCTCTGTGCGGCGCGCAGTCGTAATGCGGGTATAGCCCAGGAGCATCTCACGTACGGCGCGCTTGTCGGCAGCTGAAATGTTGGAACCGAAAATGCGGTCAACGATAAGCTTTGTGTATTCCTCAGCAGCTTCGTGATTGCCAGTACCCCAGCGGTCAAAGTCGTAAGCAAGATCGAGGAAGAATGACAGGGGATATTCATTGCTGAAGATATCGCCGACATTAACGATCCAGAGATCTCTTATGCCGAAATCATATGCTGTGGTCATCTGTTCCCATGTCTTAGCGAGATTCGATGTGTTGAACCACTCGAAAGAAATAGGAAGTCCGTGGTAGTCGAAGTGATAGTACATTCCGTAGCCGCCCTTGTGATTACGCATCTCAGGTGTCGGAACTGTACGGAGATTACCGAAGTTATCGTCGCAGAGCATAAGGGTTACGCCGTCAAGCTCAGGATCGCCCATAAGTCCGGGCGTCTTCTCATCGCCGTAGAAATAAGGTTCTACTTCCTTATATAGCGCGAGCATGCGCGGAACGGAATCGAGGTCCTTGTTTACATATTTACGGATGAGCTTATTCTGTGTCTTTAAGACCTTGCGGAGGAGGTCGATGTTGTCTTTGAGAGTCGCATCTTTTCCCATGATCGCGGTATCAGCTTCGCCGCGCATGCCTACTGTGATGACGTTCTCAAACTTGCCGCTTCTCTTAAGACCGTCTTCCCAGAATCTCGTGATGCCTTTCTCGTTCTTAAGGAAGTTCCATGCATCGCCATAGATGGACTTGGGACCTCTTAAGTGCTTATATTCCTCGCCCTGTCTTAAGCAAGGCTCGTGGTGGCTCATTCCCATTACGACACCAAGCTCGTCAGCAAGCTCAGCGTTTGCAAGGCCGGGGCCGTCATCAGGGAAGATCTCAGCCCACATTGCAGGCCAGAGATAGTTTCCTTTAAGTCTTAACAGGAGCTCGAAAACATGCTCGTACATCTTCGCGTTGAATCCGCCGAAGTTGTGCATGCAGAAATTGCCGAATGCTGGCCACTCATCGTTGATAAAGAAACCTCTGTATTTTACGGAAGGCTCTTTGGATACCATGCAGTAGTCAGAAGGGATCTTGAAGGTCGTCATTTTCGGAGGATTTACATCAAGCCAGTCAATAAAAGGGGAGACGCCAAGCATCTCTGAGAGCTTGAAGAGACCATAAATAGCGCCGCGCTTGTCACTTCCCGTAATTACGAGAGATGAGCCGATCACTTCGATCTTATAAACTTCGCGCTTGCCTTCGATATCGGAGGTGTCAACGCCAATATCCTTAATGAGCCTGTCGCCGGCAAGACCCGCGATGATCGGATTCTTGCAGCTTATTGAATCAACAACCAAAGGGGCAGAACCGAATACTGCCTTGATATCGCCTGAGACCTTTGAGGCGATCTTTCTGACACCTGATAAAGTATCTTTGCCGCAAACGATCTGGATGTCTTTGTTCTTAAGTTTTGTAGAAGAGATGATATAGTCCATATGCTAACCTCAGATTAATAACTTCCATACAAGCATACAACACTTGCTGAAGTTATTCTATCGCAAACTTAAGTATATTTTATTAATAATCACCATATTCATCAATTAAACAGAGTTCGCTGCAAGAGATTACTATATTCAGAATATTTTTATTGAGAAACGATAAATAACTCTTGAAAAACGAAAAATGCTATGTTAGTATACTCGCATAAAGCATGCTTCAACTGTTTAAGGAGGAAATTCTAATGCGATATGACGACGTTATTCTCAGATGGGCAAAGATCGCCACAGTGTTATTTACCGCTCTGGCTGTCGTAGCTGATATCTTCGGAGTAGTCATTACTAAGTACATTGCGTACTGCTGGGCTGAGGTCTTCGACCTTCCGAGAGTAATCGCTCTTATAGTTATTTTCTATTTGGGAACTATCGGCGGTTATACAGTTCTTATTCCTCTCTTCCTGATGTTATCGAATATGAGCAAGGATAAAGTCTTTGACAGGGCTAATACGAAGCTCATGACAATAATTACGGTAGCGCTGGTATTTATCGCAGTTGACTGCACAGTATGCGGCTTCATCTGGAACGGCGGCTGGGTATTAACGATCGTTGCTTTGTTCATGGCGCTTGTTGTGTTGAGCATCAGAGTCGTATTCGCCAAGGCGATCACCATGAAGGAAGAAATGGATCTCACTATCTGAGGAAAGGAGGAGAAGAACATGATTATCGTAAATCTTGATGTAATGATGGCAAAACGTAAGATCTCCTCCGGTGATCTGGCGGCCAAGGTAGGGATTACCCAGGCAAATCTCTCGATACTTAAGAACCAGAAGGCAAAGGCCGTAAGGTTCTCAACCCTAAACGATATCTGTAAGGCATTAGATTGCCAGCCGGGGGACATCCTCGAGTACAGGGAGGACTAATCTCAAATGGACAAAAAAGTTATATATCAAAGGCTGGGAATTCTCCTAGCCTATCCCTTAGCATACGCTTATGTAAGGCTCTTACTGCACTTTAGTAATGATTTTATACTGTGGGTACAAGTAGGACATGGCGGTTTCAGATTCAATTATGCTTATCCGATCTTCGCGCTTCTTTTCATTATCGTAAATGAGATCGTAAGGCGCGGCAGAAGGGGAGCTTCCGAAAAGATCGATTACAAGACCGTTTACTGGTATGCGGTCACTTTCCTGGCAGGTCTTACCGCAACGATCGGCGAAGGACATGATTTCCATGGCCTTGAGGAAGTATCCGTATTAGGAATGCATCTGAGCGCTGTTTATTCAGTATTGGTATCTAATAATATACTTCTTGGCGGCAAGACATCCGGATTCATTCCAGCAGACCTGATCCACGGCTTTTATGTTAAGTCCTTTGCGGGATTCCCGAACTTTATAACCGACTGGAAATGCTTCGGAAAGCCCAAGGCTGAGGAAGGTGAGTCTGCAGCGCCCGCTCAAAAGAAGCATATCTTAGGCGCAATTGTGTTCGTGATGATAATGGGTGTTCTCATGATCATATCAGTCGCACTGATGTCTTCGATCGATGAGGATATCAGATACTTCTTCGAAAATTTCACGAATATCCTGGATGATTATCTCGGTCATCTTAGAATAGATGAGATATTTGCGCGTTGTGTTTTCGCGATCCCGGTATGCTTCTACCTTTACGGACTCATGTCCAGAAGTGCGAAGTCTGACGGCGCGAGGGAGAAACGAGTTGCTTCATGGCTTCTCAGGGTCAGAGGCAAGGGCAAGACAGTATCTGCCACGCTGGTCTATATCGCAGCGGGAATCTTCGTAGTCGCATATATACTCTTCTTCGTTAAGAGACTTACTTATATGCTGGGCGGCTTTGCAGGTGACGTTCCTGACGGAATGCTCGTCTCAAGATATGCACAGGAAGGCTTCTGGCAGATGGTGGGAATCGCGGCTGTCAACTTATGTGTTTACCTCGCGATAATCCTTCTCGGAAGATCTGATTCAGACGGCAAGTTCTCTCTGCCTGCAAAGATCCTTGTTACGATCCTCATGGTTGAGACTATCGCATTCGCAGTGATCGCAATGAGCAAGATCGGTCTTTACTACAGCATATACGGATACACTCCCAAGAGGATCCTTGCCATGTGGGCAACCATGTCACTGACATTTGCCGCTGTACTGACGATCCTTACGGTCCATCAGGGAAAGCCGCATTTCAGGGCAGGAGTTATATTTACATCGGCATCATATATCGCGATCTGTATTTTGTCCGCTGTATTAGTTGCAATCGGAGCTTAAGGCTAAAGGGAATAGGGATAAGAAGGGCTGCCGGGATCAATCCGGCAGCCCTAATATATCTATAAATATATAATATATTAATAAAATACTTGTTATAGTTATTTTTGCGGAAATGTAATATTACAAAACCCAACATGTAGTAAAATGTCACATAAAATCTGTTTACATTACAGGGCTGTGATGATATGATTACTCCATAAGAATAACATACATTTGTTCGTTTTTGACGAGTGTATTTTCGTGTTTTTAAGGAGTTATTAGTATGGTTGAGTTTAATTGCACAGTAAAGGACATTTTCAGAAGGCCGAACATGATCGACAAGGCAGTAAGAGAGCTGGCTGACAAGGGCTATGCTGAGCATGCCGTAACATATACCAGGTTAAGGGATAATATCTTTAATGCGCTGGCTTATGCCTCAGGGAAGATGAAGGACTACGAATACAGCGTCGCTATAAGCTATCTTGAGTCCAGGAATTCAGAGCAGACCGTAGCTAAGAAGAATTACTATACCCACAGAACGATCAGGCGTTATGTCCGTAAGGCCTGTGAACTTATAAGCGAGTACTATCTTAATACCATGGACATCAAGCTCCTGCCGGTAGATACCAGATCCGTAGGATGCAATATCACAGCAGGTTCTTTCTGGGATAAGGTCGATTCCCTTATGCATGACAGCATTGAGAATGCATGCGTCGTTATATTGTGCTGCTATGAGCAGAAGTCTGTTAATTACGTTTGCAGCACTTACTGCATGGGCAGTGATAAGGTGAAGAAGATCGTTAATTCCTTTAATTCAGTTCTTACTGTCTATGACATTCCTTCAGAGAACAGAAGCGTAGTTTAACAGGCTAAGAATCTCCGTATACATTAAGACAGAGCGTTCGCCATCCACGCGAATACTCTGTCTTAATGATATAATCTTAATGCTTGATTCTGCCTTTTTATAAGATGGAGGATAATTCTATGACCATTACTTTTGATAAGCTTCCTCAAAACCTTGAAGAGCTTAAGGCAATGCCCATTGCTTCCCTTAGTGAACCTGAATACGGCGCGGCTTTGTTTGTCGCAGTAATGATGCACTATACTGCAAATAAGGAAGAAACCTTTGAGATGATAGATTATCTTAACGGTCCTTATGAAGTGACCGAATACCAGAAGCAGTTTATTGCTGACAGGATGGCAGACGGCGCTTATGTTGTCCGTTCATTCTTTAACGGAACATCGCCCGATAATGATTACACACCCTCTATGCCTTATACGATCGAGACAGAAAGAGGCTTTGATGAGGAAACTGACGGAAGGATGAGGATTCTTCTGACTTCCTCCGGAGCTGATACCAAGCGCTTTGTCACCATGCGCCACAAGCCTTCCACGAACCAGTGGTTTGTGGAAGATCAGATGATCCTCGGCATGATCAGGACTCCGAAGTCAGCTGATCCCTGGGCATGATGAGGTATAGATAAAGATGAAGTCTGAGAGAGCATATCCCAAAGTCTCTATTACCCAGAAAGCCGCAAGATCATTAAAGAACGGCCATCCGTGGGTATATGTGGATGAGATCACTGCCGGTTCCGGTCTTGTGGACGGTTGCATCGTTGACTGCTTTGAAGGGTCCAGCTGGCAGGGAGCAGGTTTTTATAACTCCAATTCCAAGATCGCCGTAAGGATCATATCCCGCAACAGCAATGATGTATTTGATTACAGGTTCTGGTACAGACGTATCCTATATGCGGTCTCATACAGGAAGACTGTCATGCAGGGCGATGACTTCAAATGCTGCAGGATAATCCATGGCGAGGCAGACCAGATTCCGGGTTTTACATGCGACAGATATGGCGATATCGCCGTAACGCAGATAGCATGTCTTGGAATAGAGCTTAATAAGGATGTTATCTATAAGGCGCTGACAGATGTATTCGAAGAGATCGGAGAGCCTTTGAAGGGCATCTATGAGCGGAACGAGCTCTCGTTAAGGACCAAGGAAGGTCTTGAGCTCTACAAAGGCTGGTACGGCGGCAAGGAGTATCCCTGCATTACCGAGATAACAGAGAACGGGATAAAGTATTCCGTCGATGTTGAGAATGGCCAGAAGACGGGCTTTTTCCTGGATCAGAAATATAACAGGCTGGCTGCCGCTAAGATCGCAAAGGATAAGAATGTTCTGGACTGCTTTACGCACACGGGCTCATTCGGCCTTAACTGCGCGTATAACGGCGCCAGGCACGTTACGAGTGTCGATATATCATCTCAGGCCATAGAGATGGCCAGAGCTAATGCTGAGAGGAACGGGCTGTCTGATAAGATCGATTATGTCTGCGAAGATGTTTTCGGGATGCTGACGAGAATGGCTGAGAAGAAGGATCACTCTTTTGATTACATAATCCTCGATCCGCCGGCATTTACCAAGTCGCGTGAGACTGTCGATTCGGCTGGCAGGGGATATAAGGAGATCAACCTTAAGGCTATGAAGCTGCTTCCGAGAGGCGGATATCTTGCAACATGTTCCTGCTCACACTTCATGAACGATGAATTATTCAGGAAGATGTTAGCTTCTGCGGCAAGGGATGCGAGCGTCAGTTTAAGACAGATCGAAGGGCG
Source organism: Saccharofermentans sp. (assembly GCA_016292155.1). GTDB lineage: Bacteria > Bacillota > Clostridia > Saccharofermentanales > Saccharofermentanaceae > Saccharofermentans. Next base: position 16,089 of record JAEFBC010000289.1, read on the forward strand.
TACGCAGGCACCGGATCACCCGATATTATGGAACGTTCCAGAGACAGACTATTTAAAATTTTATATTTTCCAGGTTGTTTGACTACCGCTTATAAGCTATTTTTGACAAAAGCCTGAAATGCCGACAGATAAAGGCTTTCAGGCTTTTTTATTGAACGGCTTCACGCACTTTAGCCAATTTTTTCTCACAATTTATTTGGCGTTTTGATGCTGAAATGAAGATGATTTGAAAAATCACAATAATAACCTTTATACAGAAAGTGAGGTTGCTTATGTGTGATGAACTCTTCTTTGAGCAGAGTAACAGCAATAACAGTTGTTTTGACAAAAATGCTACCCTGGTGATCAGACAGGAAGCAATTGTTAATAACGTCAGATATATTAAGGAGACAACAGGCGTGAAGGTAATTGCAGTGCTTAAGGAAAATGGTTACGGATTGGGCGTAGCCAATATGTATCATATTATTAAAGATCAGGATATATTCATGTATGCAGTTACATCTCCCTGTGAGGCTATCGCATTAAGAGAAGAAGGATGCAAGGCTGACATCCTTATGCTGACACCCATTCAGGAATACAGTGAACTGCTTCTTATGGCAACTCTTGATGTTGTTGTCGCATTAGGAAGCGAAAAGCAGATCCCTGAACTCCGTGATGTCTATAAGTTCACGGGAAGAAAGCCCAGGGTCCATATCCAGATCGATTCAGGTCTCGGAAGATACGGCTTTAATGTGGATGACATCCCTAACTTCAGGAAATGCGCTGATTTCCTCTCCATCGAAGGATGCTTCTCGCACCTTGCAGGAAGCAAGCGCAATTACAAAAGAAGCGTTGAGAGACAGGTCCGTCTTTTCAAGGTTGCATTAGAGAAGATAAAGGCATCAGGTGTAAATCCCGGTATCTGCCATATATCCAATTCCAAGGCAGCGCTTACATTCGGAGCTTTGGGATTCGATGCGGTAAGAGTCGGAAGTGCACTTTTAGGAAAGGTTTCTGTGGACAGCGGACTTGAGGAGGCTGTATGGCTTGAATCAAAGGTGTTCTCTGTCTACAACAGACTTGAAGGTGAGCACATCGGATATAACGGTGAGACTTTCCTTAAGAGAGACAGCGATCTTGCTGTCGTAAGAGTAGGTACAGGCTGCGGCGTAGGTTTGATACAGAGAGGAGCTTTGGATTTCACTTTCTTAAACATCGTTAAGAATATCCTCAGAAGAATTAATGCAGATCCGGTACTGAGTGTCTGGATCAACGGTAAACAAAGCCCTGTAATCGGCAGGATCGGCGTATCTCACATGACGGTCGACGTTACCGAGAATTCTGTTAAAGAGGGCGATACCGTTAAGGTTCAGGTAAATCCGTTACTGGTTCATCCTTATGTCAGAAGGCAGGTGATCTGATTATGAAAACTAATGTTAGAAGTAAAAAGTCAGTTTCAAATTCGCTTATAGAGTCTAAATCCGTCCAGAGCTTTCTCGCCGGAATAGTTAATGTATGTGTCTGCTTCCTCTCTGATGAGAACATAATTATCCCAGTCACACTCGCAGAAGTAGGAAGTGACAATGAAGTCGAAGTATCCAGCTTCGATCAGTCTGTTCTGCTCTTCAAGAATTGCAGGATAGGTTAATTCGATATTTAAGTAACAGAAGTATCTGTTTGAGGGCAATATGCCTGCCGCGGTATAAAAGCCCGCATCCATGACATCGTAAGTCAGGACTTTTGCATCAGGCACCTGGTTGATCATCTCAGCGTAGCGGTACTGCGCGAAGAAATCCTTTTTCTGGAATAACAGATAGTTATTCTTATTAAGCAATAACGCAGCCAGATAGAAAACGATCAGGACGCCTGATATAAGTCCTTTCATGAATCCCGGATTCTGCTTAAAGCTCTTGGAAATAAAGTTAAGACCCCTAATGCAGGGGATCAGGAGCAGGGCAAAATAGCCTGAGACCAAATAAACGTAATAGTAGATAAAAGCAGTCTTTGTGAAGACAAATCCGATCGTCAGCACGAATGTGGAGACGAACAGGAATATGACCTTTTTGCGGTGTTCTTTTTTGATAAATATAAGCGATACGATAGATAGCAGGAGCATGATGCCGAACTTTGGGAATTCAATCGACAAATGGATCGTAGAGTACAAAGGAATATAGATGTTCCTGATGACAGGGATCTTGGATAAAGCAGCATTTCCTTCCAGTTCGTGGTAAAGGAAGATATTGTTGTAGAAATATACTTCCCAGAGATCTTTCAGAGCTCCGTTGGCAATGAAATAGATAAGTACAGGAGCTGAAAGGATCAGGAAGCCTGCAAAAAACCTCCAGATAAGTGACCAGAGATGGGAGAATGCCTTCTGCCTTATAGCTGTTATCAGAATATAAAGGCAGAACCCTGCCATGAATCCGATAAAGGTGTACTTGATCCAGAATAATGCAGCGGTGATAATGCCGCAGATAAGGGCATCGCTTTTTGCGGGAAGCCCATTACCCTTTACGATGGCACGGAGTCCGAAGTAGAAAGCGACTGTAAGAAGCGGGAAACACAATTCTTCCGCATTGCCGCCGAAGTTAAAAAGCCTGCTCGTATATGTAAGGCCTGTAATGAGAGGCACGAGGACGATCGTATATCTCGCAGGCTCAGTAAAAAGCTTAGCGATCTTCCATGAGAATACTGCGAAAACCGATGCCATGACGCATTCTGCGATCCACGCACCGATAAAGGACTTATCGCTTATAAGCGCCGCAAAAGCATAGATAAAGTAGAGCAGGGGACCTTTCTGTTCGTAAAGGTCCCTGTAAGGAACAAGGCCGTGTGTAATACCACGGCCTAATGTGAAGAAACAGTTCGCGTCGTCCCAGGGATTGAACGGATAAAGAGGCGAACAGGTGGATGCAAAAGTCATCGTGACAACAGCCGTGCCAATAAGTATGGCAAGCTCTGTCTTATTCAGCCTGCTTTTATCTGTAAGTCCCTTTGCCTGCATGAATTATCCTTATGCGTCAGCCTTCCAGAGACCATGGAGGTTGCAGTATTCGTAAGCAGCGATGACTTTCTCGTCAGCACCGATTGTGAATACGGCCTTGGGTTCTTCACCGGGCTTAAGCTGTCTTACGATAGCACCCTTGTCTGTCTCGAGAGCGATGAAAGTAATATAGTGGGCATCCATCATGGGATGAGCTACTTCGCCGACTGCAACGGTAACTTCCTGACCGTTTACGCTGATAACAGGCACATGCTTCTCGCCTGCAGCATCAGTAGTATTGGGAATGAGTTCTTCGAGAGGACCACCTTCGCATTCGGTCTCGAAAAGCTTAGTTACAACCGTTCCGCACTTGCCAATAAAAAACTTCATGACTCAAAATCCTCCTACTGATTTTATAAGTAAACTCATTATACCATTTTGTGCGGTGGCGGTTCTTTTCGCAGGAATTGAAAATCATTATGAGCGCTTTATGTATAAACGAGAGTAAAAATTAATGGAAACATCACAGGTCTGATGAAAAATGCCTAAAAAGAAAGAGATTTTGACTTAATGAGCCCTGAGGGCTTTTGTATAATCTCGGTGGAGTTAAGAAATGCTCCGGCCAAAATATCAGATGAGGTGGAATTAATATGGCTAACATTTTTGATTTAACGGGTAGAGTTGCTGTTGTTACAGGCTGCTCCACAGGACTCGGTGTTCAGATGGCTAAGGCTCTTGCAAATCAGGGCTGTAATATCGTAGCCATTGCACGCCGCCAGAATCTGCTCGACGAAGTTTGCGCAGATATCGAGAAGACATACGGTGTAAAGACACTTGCAGTCAAGCTCGACATTACAGATACAGCAGCAGTTGACGCTGCTACAGATGAGATCCTCTCTAAGATGGGCAGGATCGATATCCTCGTAAACAATGCAGGCACAGGCGCTGTTGCTCCTGCAGAAGACATCACAGATGAGCAGTTCATGAACGAGATCGACATCGACCTCTTCGGTTCCTTCAGAATGGCAAGAGCCATCGCTAAGAAGGCTATGATCCCTGCCAAGTTCGGCAGAGTCATCAATATCGCTTCCATGTATGGTCTTGTAGGCAACAAGGTAGCTCCCGCATCTCCTTATCACGCAGCTAAGGGCGGCGTTGTTAACCTTACAAGAGCTTTAGCTTCCGAGTGGGGTAAGTACGGCATCACAGTAAACTCCATCTGCCCCGGCTATTTCTACAGCCCTCTTACAAAGGAGACACTGGATTCTGACTTCTTCCAGGCTAATGCAAGAACAATGATCCCTCTCGAGAGATACGGCAACGACGGCGAGCTCGATACAGCAGTATGCTTCCTCGCTTCTCCCGCTACAACATATGTAACAGGCGTAAATCTCCCTGTAGACGGCGGATACACAGCAATGTAATCCTGACAGGATCTCCCCCGATCCGGTCTTATCTTCAAAATAATCAAGCCGTGCAAATCTTTTGATTAAATAAAGATTTGCACGGTGTTTTTTGTTATGATAAGCGTTGGAAAGAGGTGACCTGTTGGAAAAGGCAAAAGACAGCTTTCAGTTCTCGCGTAAGGATCTTAAGCGTGACGCCAAGACGAATCTGAAGCATCATTACATGATGTATGTCGTCGCCTGTCTTTTCTCGCTCATTATCCAGGCGGAGTTCCTTACATCCGACAACCTTATCTCTGTAAGAAGACAGGTAGTTTCCGATGCGATCGAAGCATCTTACGAACTTACCGGTGCAGACGATGTTAAGAAGATCGAGCGTGCATACAAGGATTTCGATAATGATGCAGACTCGCTCTATTCCGGCGTCAAACAGTTTCTTTATAACAAGACACTCGAAAACGACGAAGCCAACAAGGTACTGGGCAGGACAAGGGGAACGCTCAACCAGATAATCAACTACGTTACCGAAGATACGATCATCTCGAATCTCTATTCCATCGTTATCCAGTTTATGGCTTTCGGCAATGTCGGAAAGCTGCTTCTTATTATCCTGCTTGCCGTACTTGCCACATTTGCCTGGCTTTTTGTACGTAACGTTTACATAGCCGTTAACCGAAGGATCTTCCTCGAAGGCCGTACATACAAGAGAATTCCGTTCTCCAGATATCTTTTCTTCATAAGAATGAAGAGATGGATAAGAGCATCTTTTACGATGGCTGTAAGAACGGTAATAGAGCTGCTCGGAATGTCGACGATCGTAGGCTTCCCGGTAGTTCACTTCGGATTCTTCCTCATGCCTTATATCATTGCGGAGAACCCTGATATCAAGCCTTTTGAGGCTGCAAAGCTCTCATGGCTCATGATGAGGGGAAACAAGTGGAACCTGTTCAAGATGAGCATGAGCTTTATGGGCTGGTATATCCTGGGAAGCTTCACATTCGGCCTTTCCAATATCTTTTTCTCGAACCCTTACATGATCTGCTGCTATTCCGAATACTATGCGAAGATCAGAGCGCATGCCAAGGAGAAGGGAATACCCGGAACAGAAAAACTCAACGATGAATACCTGTTCTTAAGGGCCGATTCCAACAAACTCGCTGACACTTATGCGGATGTTCTTGAAGAGCTTTCAAAGCCCCAGAATTCTCTGGAAACACTCGAAGGACGCCATGAGAAGTTCTTTGCTAAGAATTTCGGCGTTATCCTCTGGAACAGCAAGGAAGAGATCGAATATGAGAACAGGGAAGCCCGGAGAATGAAGATGCTCGCCTATGAGAAGGAAGCAAAGGGCCTCGTATATCCCTCAAGACTGTCTCCGATCCCTGAACAGCGTAAGATCAAGGCTTTGGACAACATCCATTACATGAGGCACTATTCTTTGTCATCACTTGCAATGCTGTTCTTTATCTTCTCAACATTCGGTTGGACATGGGAGCTTTTCTATTACTTTCTGATGAAAGGACAGCTCATAAACCGCGGTTTTAACCACGGACCGTGGCTTCCAATCTACGGATTCGGCGGTCTTATCGTCCTCATGGGACTTCACCGCGTAAGGAGCAAGCCCGTTGTTTTCTTCTTTGCAACTATCATCTCATGCGGAGCGGTTGAGTATTTTACAGGCTGGCTTTTGGAGGTCTTGTTCGATAAGAAGTGGTGGGATTACAGCGGCTATTTCCTTAATCTCAACGGCAGGATCTGCGCTGAGGGCCTTTTTGTCTTCGGTGTCTGCGGCCTCGCGTTCATTTATGTCCTGGCGCCGCTATTAGATAATCTTATCCGCAAAATAAACAGAAGGGTCCTCTTGCCATTGGCAGTGACCCTTATGCTGGTGATGGCAGCCGACTTCGTTTATTCAAATATCGTGCCTAATACCGGTTACGGAATTACGGGCAACTTCGATAACGAGGATCAGGTTACCGTTGAATCTGTAGCTGAAAACTGAGATCAGCTTCCGAATACTGTCTGAACAGCGCCTGTGAAGAACGCGATCGCGAATACGATTGCGAAGACAAGGAAGCAGATGATAGTGTAGCAGAAGTAAGATCTTGCAAAGTTCTTCTTGTTAACGTTCTTTGCACCGAGCGCGAAAATGATGAGGCAGATAAAGCCTACTACCGGAATCGAGAATAAGATCTCATATCCGAAGTAGCCCCACATCGATATCGGACGGTACTCCTCAGGAATCATATTGTTGTCCATTTCTTGATCCTCCCTTATTCGAAAATCACTAAAATATACTGGAAAAGCATAGCTTTTCTTCAGAAGTAAATATAGCACAAACACCTTGTATTTCATTTAATAAAATGTTAATTTACCTCATACTGTTTTTTAATGAGGAATGAATTATGGAGAAGAAGCCTTTTGTAACAAAGAGCCAGATCGAAGAGATCGCAAGAAACCACCACACACCCTTTTATATCTACGATGAGAAGGGTATCCGTGATAACTGCAAGCGCGTTAAAGAGGCTTTTGCCTGGAATAAGGGCTTTAGAGAATACTTTGCCGTAAAGGCCACACCGAATCCCTATATTATGGACATTATCAAGGATTACGGCTTCGGTTTTGACTGCTCATCTGAAGCTGAGCTCATCTTGGCTGATGCTGTAGGCGGCCCCATCATGTTCTCGTCAAATGACACACCGGCCAGAGAATATGCGCTCTGCGCTAACTTAGGCGGCATCATCAACCTTGACGATATCACTCATATCCCTTTTGTTGAGCAGATCTTAGGCCCCCAGTTCCCTGAGGTAATGAGCTGCAGATATAATCCAGGCGGAGTTTTCAAGCTCAGCAACGGTATCATGGACAACCCAGGCGATTCCAAGTACGGAATGACAAAGGACCAGCTTATCGAGGCTTATACACAGCTTAAGGCTCACGGCGTAAAGAAGTTCGGCATCCACGCATTCCTTGCAAGCAACACCGTTACTAATGAGTACTATCCGACTCTTGCAGGACAGCTTTTCGAGCTCGTCGTAGAGATCGCTGAGAAGGTCGGGATCGAATTCGCATTCGTAAACCTCTCAGGCGGCGTCGGAATCGGCTACAGACCTGAGGATTCCGAGAATGACATCATGGTTATCGGTGAGGGCGTAAGAAAGCAGTTTGAGCGCGTTCTTGTTCCTGCCGGGATGGGCGATGTCGCTATTTATACCGAGATGGGCAGATTCATGCTCGCTCCTTACGGAATGCTCATCACAAAGGCTATCCACGAGAAGCATATCTATAAGGAATATATCGGTGTTGACGCTTGTGCTGCTAACCTTATGAGGCCTGCAATGTACGGTGCTTATCACCACATCACAGTTCTCGGCAAGGAGAATGAGCCCTGTGACCATATGTACGATGTAACAGGAAGCCTTTGCGAGAATAACGACAAGTTCGCGATCGACAGAATGCTTCCCAAGATCGATATGGGCGATATCCTTGCTATCCTCGATGCAGGCGCTCACGGATCTGCCATGGGTTATAACTACAACGGCAGACTCTGGTGCGAAGAACTGCTCCTCAAAGAGGACGGTTCCGTAGAGCAGATAAGAAGAGCCCAGACGCTTAACGACTACTTCGCTACATTGGATAGCGGCAAGTACGCTGATAAGCTTATCAGAGAGTAATATAGCGTATTCTGACTATTTGTCACTTCGATTGTATTAAGGACCTTGTGTTGTGCATCTTGCACAAAAACAGGGCCTTTTAATTATGCAATCTGTTTAACAAGGATATTGTTTGAAATGGGGAGTAAGTGTACTATTAGGCTGTCCAAAGGAAAAGCCTTTGGGGATAGTAAAAGGACATAAAATAAATACTTAGGAGGTATTACATAATGAAAGCATTTTACTTAGACAACATTGATGTTGCAACACTCATGAAGGCACTTGACGAGTGCAAGGGAAACGTAATCCTTCTTACAGATGAGGGCGACCGTTTCAACCTCAAGAGCAAGCTCAGCCAGATCACAGGTATCATGAAGCTGATCGAAGGCGGTATCGTTTGCAATGCAAAGATCTCTTGCTCTGACCCTGATGATGAGGCAATGCTCTTCAGACTTAACCTTTTCGGAAAGGTTGACGAGGAGGCTTAAGCCGAATCTTCTTTAAAAGCAATTAACAGTTTTTGAGTTTCTCGAAAAAGGGCGCAGTCATAATGGCTGCGCCCTTTCAGTTTATCTCAGCCTATCTCATCCGGTACCATGCCGATAAAGTCTCCGGTTGCCGCATCAAGGTAGATCGTGTAGCTCTCTGAAGGGTTCTCACCGTAGAAATGGTATGAATACTGGAGCTTGCACTTTTCCTTCTTGCCGCCGTTATAGACATAACACATCTCAACGAACTTGTAATCTCTATAGTCAAGAGTTGCCTGGGCATACTTTCCGAGCGCATCTTCCTGGCTCAGTACATCCTTGGGATTTGTAAAAGAGCAGTTCTTGATATTTGATTTTCCTTCGCAGATCGTTCCGTCGATAAAGGTGATGACATAGAACTCGGCATTCCTGATCTTGATGTCGTTGTAGAACGCCGTGAACTGGTACCATAAAAACGCACCGGGATCATCTTCCGAAGTATCGGTAAGCACGAGCTTTAAGCCCTTAGTCTTAAAGCTGTAGCTTTCCTTCATGTATTCGGCTGCCTGTTCCTCATTCTTGATAAGAGTTGAAGAACGTCTGATCTCGTGAGGGCGCTTCTTCTGAGTCTCTGCGATCGAATGACCGTGATTTACTATGGTTTTCGAGTAAGCAGTCCAGGAGGGGGTCTCCTCTGTGGTTGTCGATTCGGTATATTCTGAAGATGTTGTTGCTTCGGTCTCATCAGGTTCCGCAACCACGCATCCCGTAAGAAGAACGCCGGCCGTTAAAGTGGAAGCTAATGTAAAAACTATGCCTTTTCTCAACACCTGAACAACCTCTTATCTTTATTCCCGTTCGTTTATCGGGTGATAGTCGACTTTGGGCTGTACGCTCTTGTAAGCCGGACGGATGATCTTGCCCTTGCCGTTTAACTCTTCGATCCTGTGGGCTGACCATCCTGCGATCCTCGCGATAGCAAAGAGGGGAGTGTAGAGCTCCATCGGGATTCCGAGCATTGAGTAAACGAATCCGCTGTAGAAGTCGATATTTGCCGATACGCCCTTGTAGATCTTACGTTCCGCCGCGATAAGTTCTGCCGAGAGCTTCTCGACTCTCTCATAGAATTCATATTCCTTCGTGCGGCCCTTCTCTGCGGAAAGGTCCTTAACATAGCGCTTGAAGATCTGCGCTCTGGGATCGGAGATCGAATAGATGGCATGTCCCATTCCGTAGATAACGCCGGAACGGTCGAATGCATCCTTGTGTAAGATCCTCTCCAGGTAAGCAAGGATCTCATCATTGTCTTCCCAGTCGGAGATGCTCCTCTCGATCTCTTTGAACATCTTAACGACCATGATGTTTGCACCTCCGTGCTTGGGTCCCTTAAGGGAGCTCAAAGCAGCGACTACTGCCGCATAAGTGTCTGTGCCGGAACTTGTTACAACGTGAGTCGTAAATGTGGAGTTGTTTCCGCCGCCGTGCTCTGCGTGAAGCATGAGAGATACGTCTAGGATCTTTGCCTCAAGCGGTGTGAACTTATTGTCCGGCCTTAACATGTAGAGGAAATTCTCTGCTGTGGATAAGTCCGGTCTGGGTCTGTGAACTACAAGAGAGTCACGGTCCAGATAGTATTTCATTGCGTTGTAGCTGTGTACAGCAAGGCTGGGGAAGATAGAGATCAGTTCCAGAGACTGTCTTAAGACGTTGGGAATAGATGTATCCGCTGCCTGCGTGTCATAAGCATAGAGGTTAAGAACACCTCTCTGAATGTTGTTCATCAGGTCAGATGAAGGTTTCTGCATGATTACGTCCCTGAAGAAGTTTTTGGGCATCTTGGAGCGTGATTCAGCGAGAAGTGATCTGAAATTCCTTAATTCTTCTTTGTTAGGAAGTTTTCCGAACAGCAGAAGATACGTGGTCTCTTCGAACCCGCAGTGCATTTCTTCAGGCTGCCCCTTGATCATATCCTTAACGTTGATTCCGCGATAGAACAGTTCGCCGGGTGCAGGAACGACCTTGCCGCCAACGGTCTTCGTCGCGTTGACTTCAGATATCCTGGTAAGTCCTGTAAGAACTCCTTTACCGTTAATGTCTCTCAGGCCGCGCTTGACATCATAGGTGGTGTAGAGCTCAGGATCTATGGCGTTCGCCTGGCAGATTCCGGCAAGACGCTGG
>JAEFBC010000290.1 GCA_016292155.1 Saccharofermentans sp.
CAAGTACGTGTACACGGGCAATTGCTAGGAAATAACAGGATGCTATAATGCAGATATAACTACTACTTTGGGGAAGGTAATAGGATGAAGGGATTAATTAGGAATACTGCACTTATTTTGGTATTGGCTTTATCTTTGACGTTTTTTGCAACCGGATGCGGCAAGAAAAATTCAGATAAAGGCGACGGCTCATGGTATGATGCCAAGACTTTAGATATTAAGCTCAGCTATGATGCTTCGGAGTATGGTCAGCTTACGTCTGATGTTGTCGGGCTTATCGGCGATAAGATCATTGTTCATGTGAATTACTATAAGGATATGCCTGATGGTTTTGATTATGTGAACGGTGACCGCACGCCTTATCAGGGGGACTCTGTTGAGATCTATGATCTTGAGGGCAAGTTCCTTAAGTCTTATAACTGCAAGGAATTTGCAGATCAGAAGGATATCCCGGGTGTCGTCTCCGTTAATATGCACATCGCAGGTGATAAGCTCATGATCCCGTATGAGAGCTTTGATGACAGGGGACAGGTTGCCGATGTTGTCGCGTTTGTGGATATTGAATCCGGGAAAGTCACGGGCACGTATGAGACCGAACCTTCGGATAAGTACATAAGGGAATTTGTAACTTCTGGCGGATATACCGCATACTGCTTTGGTAAGCGCGATGACATGAACTTCCAGGAGATCGAGATCGTATCTGAAAACGGCAGCAAAAAGACTGTTCCGTTCAAAGGTGCGGAGGCAGCCTGGGACAGCGGTTACCCGATTATCGACACCGGTGATGCGAAGATAGTCGTTCCTTACATGAAGCTCCAGTCCGGCGTCTGGACGGGTATCAGTTATTATCTTGTCGACCTTAAGACTGCGACGGTAAAAGACTCCGGCGACGACATGATGTGGGCCGGCGGTTTTGATTATGCTTATTCCGCATCATGGGTAAAGGATCTTGGTGTTGTCTGTGCAGATGAAGACGGACTTTTTAAGCTGGATTTTGAGGGGAAGAAGACTGAGCGCATTTTGGATTATGACAGATGCGATGCCAATCTTTATCTGCTCAGGAGATTAAAGCTTTTCAGATGTGAGAACGGAAGATATATTTTCGGCGGCAAAGTTTATACGGAAAACTATACGGAGTTCACTGACCGGCTGTCGGTAATTATCCTTCAGAGATCTGACAACGATCCGACTGCGGGGAAGACTGAACTTACGGCGGCATCTTTCGACATTCTCGATTACAATACTGCAGAAGCGGTGAGGATATTTAATCAGAACAGCAGCAAATACCACCTCTCATTCGATCCGCAGTATTATCTCGCGAACATAACAGATTACAGACAGCATGATTCGGAGGAGAATGCTGATCTCAAGTCCAGGATGAGACTCGTCGATAAGCTCAAGGTCGATATCCTTGCAGGTGAAGGTCCGGATATTATACTCAACAGCATATCTGAGACCGGATCGCTCGAGAGCGTTATTTTCGCAGACTTATCGGGTGATATTAAAGCAGACGGATGCTTCGGAAATATCTTCGAAGCTTGCAAGAATAACGGCAAGTTCTATACCGTGCCGCTGTCATTCCAGCTGTCCGGAATCTGCACGGATTCTGTTTATGTAAAGGACGGACAGACGGGTTTTACCTTCGAAGAATATAAGGATTTCGTAAAGAACGTCTGCAACGGAACCGATCCGCACGAGCTCGAGAATACGGAATACTTCACTTATATCTTCAGTGTCATGTATGACACATTTATTAAGGCGGGGACAGATCCTGACTTCAACATGCCTGAGTTCCAGGCACTTGCAGAATATGTCCGCGGGAATGTTACTTACACACCTCCTGAAGAACCTGGTTACACGGTGAAGACTATAGATGACAAGACGCACGCTGTCTGCCAGACTTTCTCAACAGTACTTGCATATGCAAGTGTATTTGATCACACAACACATAAGACTGTCGTTATGGGTGAGCCCACAGCAGCAGGAACCGGCCCCGTCTTCAACATAATCAACTCGGTCGCCGTATCTGCTTCTTCCAAGAACAAAGAAGGTGCTGTGGAGTTTATCAAGCTCCTCCTTTCTGAAGATATGCAGCTCGCGTATGCGAAAACAGGATTTAGCATGCCGGTAAACATCTCTTCTTATGAGGAATCTTCGAAAACCATGATCGGGATGTATAACGCTGAAAGAGATAAGCTGATCGAAAAGGGCTTTAGCGCTCAGGATCTTCCGAACCTGGGATTCGCCTATGCCATCAGCACTGATGAGGTTAAAAACTTTGAAGACATTATAAAGACCGGCGGCACAGTGTACAGGTATGATCCTGCGGTACTGGTCATTATGCGCGAGGAGATGCCTGCATATTTCGAAGGCCAGAAATCATTAGATCAGGTCATAGTGATAATTAACAGCAGAGTAAAGACTTATCTGTCGGAACGGACAAAATAAGACTGCAACTTTTTGCTTTGATTATCTGTATATATGATGAAAAACTTTATAAGGAGTAGAAAATGGAAAACCAAATGGTAATGAAAAAAGTCACCGCTGTTCTCGTTCTTTTGGGGATGATCATCGGAACAGCAGCATGCTCTGCAAAGCCTTTTAAGGAGAAATCAGATTATAAGAACTTCTCCAATTACGAAGACTTCAAAGTGGACTTGTCGGTCAAAGTGTTAGGCACCCGTGTTGTACAGGTTGATTTCCTGAACCAGGGAGATCAGACATTCACTTTTGGAAAAGCTTACAGCCTGGAGTATGAGCAGGACGGCGAATGGTATAAGGTGCCGATGGATATCGCATTTACCCAGGAAGCTATTTATCTCGGACCTTCAACAAAACTTGTTGAAAGGAGTCAGAATGTCCCGATCCCTTCGGACAACTATTCTGATATCTATGATCTTGGCGCTATAGGAAAGCTCCCAGCAGGACACTACAGAATGATAAAAGAATTTGTCGCTCAGACTGATGCAGGGGCAGGAGATAGTTATGTCACGGCAGCTGAATTCGACCTCGAAAAGGAAGGCTAAGACAGGTATATAATCTACGTAAAGATCATTGATCGTTAGGAGGGGCTGATATGATCAGAACGGAAATTAAAAAGATAACCGCATTGATGGTTCTTCTGGGAATCACTTTGGGAACTGCTGCATGCTCTTCTGACAATAAGTTCAAAGAGAGATCTGATGTCAGCCTTTCCAACTACGATGATTATAAAGTCGAGATGAGTGTTGAGGTCGTAAGGAACCGCAAGCTCATGGTCAACCTGGTCAACAACAGCGACCGCACATATATGTACGGAAGATCTTACACGCTGGAGTATCAGAAGAACGGTGAATGGTATAAGGTTCCCATGGATGTTGTTTTCACGATGGAAGGCATTATGCTGGGACCGCATGTTGAGCCTGGTGCAGAGACAGCTTCCGCTGATATCATTCTGGGCGATACGTCGTCTGTGCCTGTATATCTTGAGGATATCGGAAAACTTCCTGCAGGTCATTACAGAATAATTAAAGATATTTCTTCTCTTGGTGACGACGGATATCCTACGGCCACTTATCTTATGGCTGCCGAGTTCGATCTTGCGAAAGAGCAAAAAGAAGATCCGAAGCATATAGTTTCTGAGATCCCTGAA
>JAEFBC010000291.1 GCA_016292155.1 Saccharofermentans sp.
AACGAGCTTCGTACCCTTTTCGACCATTACAGGCTCGTTCATCACAGCATTATAAGCATTGTTAGCTGAGTCTTCCGTTGCCTTCTGGTCGTAAACGGTATTAGGTTCGAGAAGTGCTACGAGCACTGCATCCATTGATTCTGCGAACTTGGAGTACGACGGGTTCGAATCACAGAAGCTGTTGATCTGCTCAGTGATCTTAGTAGGAAGAACAGCGTCATTGACGTCACTTAACATTACGAGTTCAGCAATTGCCGTGGTCTTCTCCCTGATATAAGTAAATGTCGCATTGCTCATTTCGAAAAAGACTGTAAGACTTTCGGATTCGATCTTCTTGCCCATGTTCTTTTCGATAGTCTGGGAAAGCTGGTAAGCGGATGATGAAGGAGATAACGGTGCCTGAAGATCAGTTGTCTGTGAACTCTTTCTGATCTGGCTTGCCTGGTCAAAGAAAGCCTCAACACGGTCTATGCATTCTTCTGACTGCTTGTCGGACCTTACGAAAATATCGTCAACCGTATCTCTTGCGATGATCGCTCTTCTCTCAGTCTCATATGAATCCGCGAAAGATCTTGTGGCATAGATATCCTGGCCGGCAATGGATCCGACTTCATAATCGTAACTTACCGGAAGTGATCCGTAGAAAACCAGGAAAATTATAGTCAGTGCAGCAAGCACCAAGGAGATGATCTGATGGAATTTAGGTTTGGAAGATTTATTACTGCTCATGATTCACCTTGCTTAGCATTCTCATAAGCTCTTACGATCCTGGCAACAAGGCTGTTTCTTACAATGTCCGAATCATTCAAGCTTACGATCCTGATACCTTCTACTCCGTTTAATACCGTAATGGCATCTTTAAGTCCGTTCTGTATACCCTTAGGCAGGTCGATCTGCGTAAAATCGCCGCAGACACACGCCCTGCAGTTAACACCAAGTCTTGTAAGGAACATCTTCATCTGCTCGGGAGTCGTATTTTGAGCCTCATCGAGAAGGACAAAACAGTCGTCGAGATTTCTTCCTCTCATAAATGCCAGAGGAGAAACTTCGATAACGCCCTTATCGTAGTAACGCTCAAACATCTCCTGACCTAAGAGCGCCGATAAAGCATCGTAAATAGGACGCATATAAGGATTTACCTTCTCTTCGATATCGCCGGGCAAAAATCCCAGACGCTCACCTGCTTCTATTGCAGGCCTTGTAAGGATTATCCTTGATACTTCCCTGCTCTTTAGAGCCTTGACTGCCATTGCAACGCCAAGGAAAGTCTTGCCGGTTCCGGCAGGACCGCAGCAGATAACGAGTTCTGATTTCTTTAATGAATCAACATAAAGCCTCTGACCTAATGTTCTGGGCTTGATAGCTCTTCCGGAAGGAGTCATGTAAAAGACTTCATCTGACGTCTTCAGGAATTCTTCAAGCTTGCCCTCTCTGGCTATGTCCAAAAGATACTGGATATCGGTCTCATCGATATGTGAATCTGAAGAAAGCTTATCAAGTGCAAGGAAAACATCTTTTGCCATCAATACATCTTTTGTGTCACCGTCGATCACAAAACCCTTGCCGTCGTGCTCTATCGAGACACCAAAATATCCGGCGATCTTCGATGCGTAAACGCCTGCCGAATGTAGCGAATTCTTAAGCTGTTCGATTCTTTCTTCCAAATGAGATCTCCTATAAAAGAATTATTATGCTAATTATTTCTTCCGTCAACCAATACCCTTGAAGCTGTTGATCACGGCCTTGTAGTAATCCGGAATGTCCACTTCGAAATGCATTGTCTCGCCCGTTCTCGGATGAACGAACGTGATCGCACGGCTGTGAAGAGCCTGGCCTGCAAGACCATAGTTCTTGCGTCTTGCGGCATAGACGGGGTCTCCTACCACAGGATGGCCGATATATGCCATATGCACTCTGATCTGATGTGTTCTTCCCGTCTCAAGGATGAGTTTTAAGTCAGTGATATCTCCAAGCCTCTCGACGACCTCGAAATGAGTAACTGCAGACTTGCCGTCCTTATTTACGGCCATCTTGCGCCTGTCATTGGAGGAACGGCCGATGGGCGCATCGATCATGCCCTTGTCTTCTTTGACAAAGCCATAAACCAAAGCTCTGTATTCTCTTACTATCTCATGCCTTGAGAGCATGTCAGCGAGCTTTAAGTGCGTGAAATTATTCTTGCACGCGAGCATAAGTCCTGACGTATCCTTGTCGATACGGTGAACGATGCCGGGTCTTAATACGCCGTTGATATCGGAGAGTTCATCCTTGCAGTGTGCAAGAAGCGCATTAACAAGAGTTCCGTCGCTGTGTCCTGCAGCAGGATGAACGACCATTCCCTGCGGTTTGTTGATAACAAGAAGGTCAGAATCCTCATAAACGATATCAAGAGGGATATCCTGCGCTACAAAAGATCCGTCTTCAACAGGAGCGGGAATATCTGCTTCGACAAGATCTCCTGCCGAGAGCTTTGTTCCTGCCTTCGTTATCACCTTTCCGTTGACGGTAACTTTGCCGTCATCTATAAGGCGCTTATAAAAAGATCTTGAATATGCCGAATCGAACGCTTCGGTTACAAAGCTGTCCAGTCTTAAGCCATCAGTCTCACAAGTCTTTGATTCAACCGGCATTTTCCTTGTTTCCCTTCTTAGTGATCAGGCTCCAGAACTCTTCAAAATACTTGGAACCGAAAAGGATTATGCAGATAAGAAGACCTGTACCGATAACTGCACAGATATCGGCGAAGTTAAAGATCGGGAACGTATAGCTTCCGAAATCGAATCTTAAGTAGTCGACTACATACTTGTTGGCAAATCTGTCGACAAGATTTCCGATTGCGCCGGAAGACAAAAGACAGAATGCAGCAGACATAAGCTTCATATCGTACAAAGACGCATAGAGCATAAGGATGAATATACCGATTCCAAGGACTACTGAAATACCTGTCAGCATATATATTCCCCATGCCTGGTCAGCAAAGAGCGAGAATGCAGATCCCGTATTACGGCAATGATAGATCGAGAAGAACCCCTTGATCACATCGATCTGCTCGTAAACGCCTACTTTTGCAACTACAGCTCTCTTGATCAGCTGATCCGCAATGATAAGGATCACTGCAATAACTGAAAAAACAACACAGGCGATAGGTTTCTTCGCCCTCTCTTTAACAACTAAATCACTCATATTCGCAGAACCGCTTTATCGCGGTACACCTTCCGTTTCTGTCAGTCTCGAAAATAATGCCGCATACAAAGCCCGGGCCGTCAGCAGCCTCGTATTTTGCAGGGAGCTTATATGCAAGTCTTTTGATCGATGCTTCGATGCTCATGCCGAGGATGGATTCCTTTGCACCGCACATGCCGCTGTCTGTGATATATCCGGTTCCGTAAGGAAGGATCGTCTCATCGGCAGTCTGCACATGGGTATGGGTGCCTGCAACAACGGATACCTTGCCGTCGAGATAATATCCCATGGCACACTTCTCGGAAGTGGCATCGCAATGAAAATCCAGAACAATGGTCGTGCAGCCTTCAACGCGCTTAAGTCTGTCAACTATCTTATCGGCACATGAGAAAGGATTATCAGGAAGAACATTGGCATAAACCTGACCCAGAAGGTTGAACACTCCGAGCTTCTCCCCGTTCTTCTCGAAAATACAGTAATCGTTGCCCGGCCAGGAAGGAGTGAAGTTGGCAGGTCTTGCCACGTTATTGATCTTAGAGATCTGGCTAATAAATTCCCTGTTGGAGAAAGTATGGTTGCCCATCGTGAAAAGATCAGCACCTGCAGCTTCCAGATCCCTCAACATATTGATCGAAGCACCAAGGCCGTTTACGCTGTTCTCAGCATTGACTATGCAGCAATCTATAGCATTATTCTTAAGAAATGAAGGCATGACCGTCTTGAAGGCTCGGCGCCCTGCGCCGCCGACAACATCGCCAACAAAGCAAACTCTCAAGAGCAATACCCCCATTCTTTTTATTCTTTAAAAGTATAACACAAGAGGTCTGCAATTCCGAAGATTTAAGAGTTACTTATTTTCAGCTGCCTTTCTGGCGATCCATTTATTATCGGCTGTACTGATGTCAGAACAGATCTGCTCTGCCTGTTTAACCAATACCTGCTTGGCACTCTTCAGCTTGCCGATCTCATTTTCGAGGTCTTCTATTGTCTCAGAGATCGATCTGCGGGCATAGTCCGGAGGGCAGTTCTCAGTATTGGGATCAAAATCCCTGACTATATGCTCCCGTTTAAAGACACAATCATCGCGCTGTCTTGTCAGGATCTTAAGTTTATTGTCTTTTGCGAGAATTAGACTGTAAAGATCAGCCAGTTCGAGGTATTTGACAAAATACGGCTTATCGGCATCCAAAGCCTTTTCCACAGCTTGTTCCGCACGTGCTTTAAGACTCTTGACCGTAAAATTCGATAAACCGGCATGAGATATGACCCTGGTACTTTTGAGCGAACATAAAATACGCCCCCTCAAAGCTTCAAAATTTGAAGGATCGAGCATAAGCATATACCCGTATCTTTGGTCTGCTTCATTGAATTCAAGCCTTACAAGGGCTTCCTTGGCCCTCTTGTTAGGCTCGCCGAAGAAGAGCGAAGCTCCGTAAGCAACACCGCATGAACGGCATTCACAAAGATTCCTTTGTTTGTCCAGAACTAACCTTCCGGCACATTTAATGCAGATAATACCGGTATCTGACACGATCTGAGGCTCAAGCTCCTCATTCTTGAACTGCAGAGCCGGACCTTCATGGAAATTAGCTTCAGGCTCTGAAGACTTAAGTTCTTCACATGCCAGAGAAAGCTTTTGCTCCAGTTCCTTGATCTTTTTGGCCAGAGAATCAGCTTTTGCAAGATTATCAGCAGTTATTTTCCGGAATGCTTTGTCTTTATCTATGTACTGCTGCTCTTTCAGACCCTCAACACGGAGCTTAAGACTCCTGTCGGAGGTCGCCTTCTCATTTATGAGTTTTTTATATTCCTTGGAAAGTTTGAAAACTGTGCGGAGTTTTTCAAAATACGGATAGACCGAACAACCGCTTTCAAGTTTTATGAGAGCATTCTCTGCTTTGGAAATATCGTGTCTGATAAGCTTTACTGGATCAGCCAGGTCATCTTTTACAGGAATCTTCCCTGCACAAAGGATCAAGCCCCTGAGGGCTTCAAAATCATGAGGATCTTTTGTATAAAGCTCTTTGTATTTATCACCTGCGGAATTATATTCCATCCTCTTCAGGCACATCTCAGCCTGGCTCAGGATATCTTTCCTGTGGAAATCGATAAGATCGAATCCTGCTCCGCAAAATGGACAGTCAAAGATCTCCTGATCACTGTCAACATTAAGGACACCGCCGCACTTCTCACATGTATAACCAATTAATTTAGCCATAAACACTCTCCAGAGATAAAAAAGCCCCGCCAACAATTCAAATATATCAGAAAAACAAAAAGGACCTCAAGCCAATAATGGCTTAAGGTCCTTGAATTGTTTTGAAAGATGATACTAACGCGTTAAATAATATATGTAAAAGCGATTAAATTATTATTTAGCAACGTCAGTTGCCCTTGTTTCTCTGATCACA
>JAEFBC010000292.1 GCA_016292155.1 Saccharofermentans sp.
CCACGGTGTTGATGAGCACTGCCTTACAAGCCTTAAGCTGTCCTCAAGGGAAGCCGTAACGGACTGTTCGGGATATTCAGCAGCAAGGGCTTCATCGTCATAATCGTTCCTGCTCGAAGTTCCGTTTACGGTGCGTGAGACAGAATTTATCGAAGAGAGATAAAGAGATGTTCCGGCAAAGCCGTCGCCTCCGATATTGAGGTTATTGAGCCTTACAGCTGAAGGCTTTCCGGATACCAGGGCCTCTGCATAGTACTGGGGAACGCCAGCTGAACCTGAGCTGTCGGGACCTAAGAAGATATCATCAACAAGGACGAATCCCGGGCCCTCAAAGCCTATCGTGATCCTTATCTCACCTGCATCTGCCATCTGGTCCGTAACGGCGAAAACATAGCTGTAGCGCTTATAGTTGCTGCCAAGTCCGGTAAGCTCGACTCCGTGTCTTCCGAAGTCTTCGCCCTCGATCCAGCAGTAAGCCTTTTCGGGCGCTTTGTCAGACATGGCATAAAGGCTTAAACGGTAGAACGTGTTGGGAATAAAGTTGTCCTTTGCCTTGCCGGGGAAAACCTGTGTGATGGCATGAACGTCGCTGCCGCTTCCCGTGATCCTTGCGCCGTAACTGCCGGTGTAGGATCTGTCTGTAGCAATTACGTTAGTGCCTTTGCCGTAAACGTTCCAGCATGAATCCTCAGAGATATCCCAAGGGAATTCCCTGTCGTCTGATGCGCTGACCGCTCCGCCTGCTGCCTTGTCGACGTGGCCCGCGATCAGGATATCGTCAGCAATGATGTCGACGCCGTCGAGATTGCCCTCGATCGACAGCTCTGAAAGTATCTGGGACTTAAAGATCTCCCTGCCTGAATCGTAGAAGACCTTGTCGCCTGATACGCCCATGATATTCTCGATCACAACATTCTCGGAAGTAAGGGTTGCGGCCTTTCCTGTATCCAGACCGACCGCGAAAGCCTTCTTATCTCTTGTTCCTGCTATGATGAGACCGGAATCCGTAAGATAGACTGAATCAACAAGGGCACCGGTAAGCTGGGATAATTCGATTACATCAACATCAAATCCGTCTGTTCCGGTCTTGACCAGGACTGCCTTTGAATTATCGGCGACAAAACAGAAAACTCCGCTTGTTGCATCAGATAACAGTCTCGCATTCTCTGCAAGGACCTCTGATCTTGCGGTCTTCTCGAAAACCATTCCGTTGGAGGACGAATAGATATTGCCCCAGCTGTCTGTGGCCATAAACGTCTTTCCGTCAGATAAGAATGCCGTCGCATCAGAGCTCGGAAGGCTCGTAACAGCTACGATACCGTTCGCAACTGTAATGATCGTACCGTTCTTAAAGCATACGGAAGTCGTCGTGCCTGAGCTTCCGATGCCGCAGACGTTGTTCTCCATGCTCGGAAGATAAGATTCATAGACAGATGTATAGTTTTTGCCGTCCTGGGAGAAATAGATCGACCCGTCCGGAGCGACAGCGACTACGCCAGCTTCGTTGGAATCGATCATCGTAAATCTGTCTTTGGCATTTACGACGCCCATAAGCTGCTTGTTGGTTATGTCATAGATAAGCCTGCCGCTGTCAGTCAGCGCAAGGACCATGTTGTTATAAAAAGCCATGGCCTTGATGCGGTCTTCATCCCAGAGGGATTTCTCATCTTTGATCACCGTGACAGCGCCAAGCCTTGCAGGCTTAAAACCTGTAATAGTGCCCGTGAACTTCTCGCTCATGACGCCTTCGCTGTCGATCGATATTATCCTTGCCGAATCGCCCGTGCATGAAGTAGTGTCATAGCCTGCCGAAGCAACAGCATCAGGCGAAATGAACACACTGTGCTCGGAAGATCCTGCCAGGAGCATGCTGGAAAAATCTGTTGAACTCTCAAATGAAGCATCTCTTACGAGATTGGTATTGGGGATCAGGTCACAGTTGATGCCTGTGCCTCCATAAGTATCCTCAGCCTTGTCGGTGGTAACCGAGATCTCACAAAGCTCAGTCCTAGAGCTGAACACGCCGATATATCCGAGGATCAGGATGGCCAGAACAAGAACGACGGCAACGACGACCATGGCCGCCGCAAAACGCGTCTTTCTTGTTATTCCGAATATCGGCCGGCCGTGCTTTTTCATTCCTTAGCCTCGATTCCGCTGCCGTCTACGGCAGTGTCCGTATTTTCCGTATTTTCAGTGCTTTCTCCGGATAATTCTACTTGAATACTGCTTGATTCTTCAAGGGCTGCACGCGCTTTGGCGTACTTTCTTTTCGCACTTACGAGATATGCAAAAGCAAGAACAGCAACAGGCATCATGAACATGGATGTCGTGTTAATGCCGAGCATAAGCGAAGTCGTGTATTCAGAAGGGATGCCAAAGGCCTCAACATTCATGAAATTGGCGATACCCGAACCGAAGATATTAAACACCGCATGGAGCAGGATCGGAGCCACAAGGCTGTCAGTCAGATGATAGCATGCGGCAATGATAAGACCGCAGGCGATCGCATAACCGATGTGGACAGAGATGCCATGCATAAGCCCGAACAGAACCGCACTTAAAACCACTGAGATCCAGGGGCCGAAGCCTCTTCTGAGCTGCCCGAAGATAACGCCTCTGAACGTTACCTCTTCCGTTACGGGAACGATAAAGCAGAGTGTGATGACATAGAGGATCGAATCCCATACGGGAACTGCTGTCTGTGGCGTGTCAGAGAATCTGTCAACGCTCTCGCGGTAATCATCCATGGCATTTCTCATCGACTCAAGGAAAGCCGCTATCTTGTCGGCAACGATGATATAAGTCGTTACGACTCCAAGCATGCCCAGACCGATGATCACCAGGCAGACGACCTGGTCGGGCATAAGCTTATTCATCTTGATCAGGGGTTCTTTCTTGATCGAAAGAAGTCTTGCAACGATCAGCATTACGCCAAGAACTGCAAGAGTTGCACAGAGATTAAAGGTGCCCTTGTAGATCTTCCTGTCGATCTTAAGGATCTCGAAAGCCAGATAAACAGCATAATCAGCGCAAACGAAATACAGAAGCCAGATAACGGCTTTTCCCAATGCGCCTAATTTGATGCGGGCTTTCTCCCAAAAACTCATTGTTACTTCTGATCTCCGGAGGATACTCCGTTCTTGGCTCTGGACTCAGGTGCCTGTGCTCCGTAATACCTTCTCATAAAGTAGACAAAAGCCTTCTCGAGCTCATCGGGATCCTTGATGGAATAATAGACGCGCTCGCCGTTCTCAGCTACCGCTGTGCGCATGATGATGAGTTCAGGCTTAGAGTGGCTGCCGTCATCAGGCACATAGTTATACATGACCACATATTCGGTCTTCATGAGAGTGAAGGCGTCGATGCGCGACATGTAGTAATCCTTCTTTGCATAAGGATCGCGCATGACGAGGAGCTCGTCGCTCCTGCTCTCTTTAAGATGCTCACCCGCGAGCTTGGCCTTGCGGTCCTTCTCGAGAGCAAGCTTCTTCTTAAGACCTGTCGGTCTGTTATTAGTCTTCTGATTCTTCATCGTCGCCGTAAAGCTCGTCGCAGAGCTTGTCGTAGTAATCGTAGATCACGTCTTCCTCTTTCTCGGGAAGGTTCTCAAGAAGGACTTCGCCATCCTTGTCTACGAACTTCATGATCACATAAGCGCTGATAAGAGCGTCATCCTCATCCTTCTCGTCTGTATCAACGATAAGAACCACATATGTGCTGCCGTTGAAGAGAAATGTGCTCTCTACGATCGCCTTAGTAACCTCGCCTGTCTCCTCGTCTTTAAGTTCGATGACTCTGTCGCCCTCGTCATCAAGCTGTGCGATTGCATCGATAAGCTCGTCCTTAGGTCCGATCTCTTCAAAATTGTTATTATCTGCCATATTCATGTCTCCTTTGTCCATATAATTATAATATAAAGCTCAGATGGCTCATTATATCAAATTTGCGGTAATCTTGCTTACAGGGTATTGATGTAGTCCTGAAGGATTATCTCCGCAGCCACCTGGTCAATGACCTTCTTCTGCTTCTTGGCCTTGATATTGCTCTCGTGGAGGTATCTTGAAGCAAGGACCGTCGTATAGCGCTCGTCCTTAAAAACAGGCTCAATTCCGCAGCGCTCAGCCAGACTCGCTCCAAAGGCCTCAGCCTTGTCCTGTGTCTCAGACCTCGTGCCGTCAGTTCTTGCAGGGCGTCCTATAACGATGGCGTTGACTTCCATCTCCTTAATGATCTCGCAGATGCGGTTTAAAGCCCATTCGGGATCTTCACCGTTCCAGTTGACGGTCTCAATGCCCTTGGCGATCACCCTCAGTTCATCAGATACGGCAACGCCTATATGCCTTGTACCAAAGTCTATTCCCATTACCCTGCCGGCTGCTTTGCCCATTAATATTCCCCTTTCGAAAACAAAAAATAAGGCGGCATAAGCCGCCACTACCGCTTATTATCGGTATCTTAAACCCTTTTACAGTCTTGAGCAATAATCGTTGATGATTACTTCCAAAAGCTCATCACGGTCAATTCTCTTGATGAGGCCTCTGGCGCCCTTGTAGTTGGTGATATATGTAGGATCGCCGGAAATGAAGTATCCGACAAGCTGATTGATGGGATTATAGCCCTTCTCCTTAAGCGCACTCAAAACATACGACATGAGAGCGTGTACATCAGCCGTTCTATCACCAGATAAATCGAATTTTGCTGTGTTGCTGTCCACAGAAACCTCCAAACGAAGTAATCCTCGATGTTTTCATTCTAACACACATCTTAGCAAAAATAATTAAGATTTAATTAATATCTCACTAAAATGTCCTGATATAAGGCTTTCCGGTCCTCCCCGATCCCGAAAAAGACCTCCCCGGAAAGCAATCCGGAGAGGTCTTATATCACTTTGTTTACTCTGACTTAAGTAATCCTGTCATCACACAACAGGTGTCTCGAAATCGCCTGTAGTGTCAGGCTCGCTTGTAACGATAACATCCTGGGCATCAAATAAGATTACTTCAATCTCGCACTCTTCGTACTTTGATCTTTCCATAATTAACCCCTCCC
>JAEFBC010000293.1 GCA_016292155.1 Saccharofermentans sp.
ACCGACAAATTTGCGATTATCCATAAAAATGTCTGTAGATTTTTCACTGTTTGATCTTTACAAAGCTAAAAACTACATATAAAAACGCGAAAAAATAAAGAAATGTCTGTAGGTGTGTTTTTCGACACCTTCAAATGAGTTCTCCGTTCCCTATAAACAAGGTTTTCGACCCCGTGAAAACACGGCAAAATCATCGGAAATTACACACAGCTTTACCCTGGGAGCGTAGTGCAATTACAGAAAAAAAGCGGCATCTTTTGAGATACCGCCTTGCCATGCTTTAAGATCAATCTTATTAATACTTGATGCCGAGGTTCTTCTGGAGATCTTTGTCGGCGCCGAAAACCGTAACCGTATCGCCCGCCATGAAAACGAAGTCTGCAGGGAATTCCAGTATCGGTGTGCCGTCTCTTCTGATGGATAAAACATTGAGATGGAGCTTATTCCTGATGCCGAGTTCAGCAAGGCTCTTGCCGATCCAGAGTTCAGGGACCTTGACTTCGAAAATTGAATAATCACCGGGATAATCAAGGTAGTCGACAACATCAGCGGAGCAGTAACGGACAGCTGACCATTCAGCGAGCTGCTTCTCGGGGAAGACGACTGAGTCAGCGCCTGTAGCGAGAAGGAACTTCTTCTGAACTGATCTTGAAGCTCTTGCAACGATGTATTTCGCGCCGCACTCCTTAAGAAGTGAAGTGGTCTCCAGCGAAGACTGGAAATTATCGCCGATCGCCACGAAGCAGACATCGAAATTCTCAACTCCCAAAGACTTTATAAATGCCTCGTTCGTGGCGTCGCCTATCAGGGAACTTGTGACCATTCCGAGTACGGGTTCAAGTCTCTCCTCGGAAGAATCAACCGCGAGGATCTCATCGCCTGCCTTGCTCAGCTGGTCGATGAGGTGATAGCCGAATCGTCCGATTCCGATTACGAGTACGCTCTTCATATATTATTTCCTTTCTGCCGGTTTAACCGACCGCTATGTTGTCTGCGGGATACTGCCTGTTGCCTGTCGACTTTCTGGTGATCGCAGCAAAGACGAGAGTAAGGCCGCCCACACGTCCTGTGTACATCAATATGATCAATATAAACTTCGAAATCGTATGCAGTGTCGGAGTGATGCCCATCGAGAGGCCGACGGTACCAACTGCCGAAGCGCTCTCAAAGAGTGCGGTAAGGAAAGCCCTGTGTTCGATCTTGGCAATCGACATGGAACCCAAGACTGCAAGCATGACATCAAGCACGCAGACTGCAACGGCACCATAGATAGCTTCAGTGGTTATCCTGCGCTTAAAGATGGCCGGTGACTTCTCACGCTTGAAGAAGGCGAGCATGGTAAGGAAAAGGATCGTGATCGTAGTGATCTTCATACCGCCTGCGGTAGAACCCGGCGCGCCGCCTATGAGCATCAGGATTATCGTCATGACAACGCCCGTGCCTGAGAAGTCATTATAGTCAGTAGTATTAAATCCGGCAGTTCTTGGCGTTACAGCCTGGAAAAGAGATGCGAGGAATCTCTGCTTTGCCGGGTAATCGGAATATTCGCCGAACCACAGATAGACCATGGGAACCAGCACGAGGATAAGCTCCATTACGATTATGAGCTTGCTCTGAGTGCTGTATTTGTAGAATTTGAATCCGTGCTTTCTGATATCCATCCATGTAAGGAATCCCAAGCCGCCCGTAAGGATAAGGCATACGAGAGTAATAACGACAACCGGATTATCCATATAAGGCATCATTGAAGAGAACTCGCCGTGCGAGCCGTTTAAGTCGAAGCCTGCATTACAGAATGCGGAGATGGATGTAAATACCGAGAGCCAGATGCCTTTAAGCGGGCCATACTCGGAAATGAATACGGGAGATAATGCGACTGCTCCCAAAGCCTCGAAAATAAGACATCCGAGGAAGATGAACCTGGTGTATTTCATGATCTCACCGAGGTTCGGAGCAGAGACTGCTTCCTGCATCGTGGTCCTTGCCTGAAGGCCGAGCCTTTTGCCGACGATCTTGCTTAAGACTGTCGTCATGGTAACGACGCCCATACCGCCGATCTGGATCAGAGAGAGGATAACGAGCTGGCCGAACCATGTCCAGTGGCTCCATGTATCGTAGAGAACAAGGCCTGTAACGCAGCTTGCGGAAGTGGCGGTGAAAAGAGCATCGTTGACGCAGGTCCATTCTCCCGACCTTGAAGAGAAGGGGAGCATAAGAAGGATCGCACCTGCGAGGATCAATAAAACGAAGCCCAAGAGGATCGTCTGGGCGCCGGAAAGCCTGAAATGTCTTTTACCGCTTTTAGTCATACGCTGATATTATAAATCTTTTTCTTTAAAAAATTTCAAGTAATCGCATCATTATTGGCAGGTGCTGAAAATTGCCTTATTTGGAGCATTTTTCGCGCTGTTTCCGCGTTTTGGAAAGATTGTCCCATTATTAGACGGTTATTAAACTTCATAACTGATATAATCTGTTAGAATCGGTTTTTACTTAGGAGATCTTAGTTTTGACAGACGATAATTTCAGCAATTCAGACGAGTTTTTCAGAGACCTTGAAGACATATACGGCCAGGGTCCTGAGACCATGACAGAGCAGGACGCGGATGAGATCCTTGAAGGTCTTAACAAGGAGCAGAAGGCTGCGGTCACCCATCTGGACGGACCGCTGCTCATATTAGCAGGCGCGGGCTCCGGCAAGACCAGGGTAATCACATACCGTATTGCCTACATGATGAAGAAGCACAATGTGGCTCCCTCATCGATCCTTGCGATCACGTTCACCAATAAGGCTGCCAATGAGATGCGCCAGCGTATCGAGGGACTTGTGGGCGACCGCTCGAAGTATATCTGGTGCGGAACTTTCCACAGCATTTTCGCAAGGCTCTTAAGACGTCACGCAGAGCTTCTGGGATATTCACAGAATTTCTCGATCATCGATACTGATGACCAGTTAAAGCTCATTAAGGAATCCATGAAGGAGCTTGATATCGCCGACAGCCAGTTCAAGCCCAAGAGCGTCCAGATCGAGATCTCCAATGCCAAGAATAAGTTTGTCGGAGTGGAGGAATACCAGCTCCTTGCAGGCAAAGAGTATTTCCTCGGCGTAGTCGCTAGGATCTATAAGAGATACCAGGAGAAGCTCATTGCGAACAATGCGATGGACTTCGACGATATCCTCGTTAACATGGTAAAGCTCTTAGATCAGAATCCGGATGTCTGCGAGCTTTACAGGGCCAAGTTCAGATACATCATGGTCGATGAGTATCAGGATACGAATGAGACACAGTACCGCGCGGTAATGAAGCTTGCTTCAGGCAGCGGCAATATCTGCGTAGTAGGTGACGACGACCAGTCCATCTATTCGTTCAGAGGCGCGGATGTAAGGCTCATCCTGAAGTTCGAGAAGGATTTCCCGGGTGCCAAGGTCATCAAGCTTGAGGAGAACTACCGTTCGACGAAGACTATCCTTGATGCGGCCAACTGCGTAATCTCCAACAACACGAAGCGTAAGAGCAAGAGGCTCAGGACAGAGGGCCAGCAGGGTGAGAAGATCATCGTCATGAATGCCGATACGAGCGCCGGTGAGGCTGACTTTGTCGGCAGGACCATCAAGATGATGGTAGATAAGGGCAAGTTCAAGTTCTCGGACTGCGCAGTCCTTTACAGAATGAATGCTCTTTCCCGTAATATAGAGACCACGCTCCATAACTTAGGGATTCCTTTCAGAGTCTATGGCGGCATGAGGTTCTATGACAGAAAAGAGATCAAGGACGTTCTCGCCTACTTAAGACTCATCAACGATCCAAGAGACAATATTGCTTTTGAGCGCATTATCAATGTTCCGAAGAGAGGCATCGGAGATGCTACGATCGAGAAGATCAGACAGTATGCGCTGGCTGATAATATAAGCATGTTTGAAGTCGCAGAGCATTCTGTCGATTATCCGGAGCTTGTAAGATCTGCCAACAGGATCTGCGCTTTTACCGATCTCATAAATGAGATGAAGGGGAAGCTCAGAGAAGACGAGATGGATTTTGCCCACTTCGTGGATTATGTCGAGAATGAATCGGGCATCATCGAAGAGATAACAGAGCAGCGTGAGAAGAAGGGCGAGATAATCGACCGCGTTGAGAACTTAAAGGAACTTTTGTCTGAAGCCGCAGAGTACGATAAGGCGCACCGCGCAGAGCCCGTTGACATGGATACTCTTGAGATCGACGACGGTGACGGACTGCCCGTGGAGGTCGATGAGGACTTCTTCTTTGATACTGCCACAGCGGATACGACAGAGGGTATTTTGGGACTTTATCTTGAGAATGCATCGCTGTTTACCGAAGGTGATGAATTTAATGATACTGATGATTTTGTAAAGCTCATGTCGATCCACAGCGCCAAGGGCCTTGAGTTCGGTGCAGTGTTCATAATCGGTCTTGAAGAGGGCGTTTTCCCGAGCTACAGATCGATCCAGAGCATGGAAGATACAGAGGAAGAGCGAAGGCTCATGTATGTTGCGATAACGAGAGCCAAGAAGAATCTCTTTATCGTGCTCGCAAGGCAGAGAATGCTCTTCGGCCAGACGAACTGCAATCAGCCTTCAAGATTCATAAAAGAGATCAATCCGGAACTCCTTTATCTCATGGGGTCTAAGAGGGAGACACCGAAGGATGTTCCGCAGGGTGAGACTCAGAGGGAGAAGTCCAAGAAGTCGATCGCTTCAGCCATCAAGTCGCAGTTTACGGCTGATAAGAAGAAGCAGCCGCAGCGCGAGGGACAGCTCGGGCCGAATGATCTTTTCGAAGGCATGAAGGTCGTACATCCGAGATTCGGCGAAGGAGTGATACTCAAGGTCGAGCCTGTCGGAGGAGATGCGCTCGTGACGGTGGATTTCGACGGTATGAGGAAGAATATGCTTGCGAACGCAGCAGGGCTTTCAAAGGCCTGAAAGACAGCATTTTAGAATAGGGCACACCATTTGTAGTATAATAATTTAACGCGTTTTAGAAGGAGACTACAACTGATGTCAGATAATCTCAGCTTCCAGGATCTTTACGCCGACAGTGTTGCATGTCTCGGGAAATCAGATAAGATCTCCGAGGCGACCAAGGCGAAGATCAAGATGCTTCAGGCGCAGAAGGATAAGATCCTGAGCGTCAATGCCACCAAATGTTCTGAATCACGCGGCCGCATCGTTCAAGAGGACGACGGCGATGTCAGGAACTGCTTTGAGCGTGATATGGGAAGGATCATATATTCCCAGGCATTCAGACGCCTTAAGCACAAGACGCAGGTCTTTTTCAATCCCGCCAATGACCACATCTGCTCAAGACTTGAGCACGTGCTCTATGTCGACTATATCGCTTCGACTATAGGAAGCGCGCTCAATCTCAATGTCGATCTGATAAAGGCGATAGCACTGGGTCACGATATCGGACATACTCCGTTCGGCCACAGCGGCGAAAGAGTCCTTAACAAGAAACTTAAGGAGATCGATCCGAAGCTTTATTTCGAGCATGAATCGAACGGACTCCGCGTGCTCAATATCTTAGAGAAGCACAATGAGGACTACGGACTTAATCTCACATTCGAAGTCAGGGACGGCATTATCTGCCACTGCGGTGAATATTATGACGAGAGGAAGCTTGTGCCCTGCACTGATAAGACCGAAGATGATCTGTCTTACCTGATCCCCAAGAAATACCGTAAGGGACCTGCCACGATGGAGGGCTGCGTCGTAAGATTTGCGGATAAGATCGCTTATGTCGGCAGGGATATCGAGGATGCATTAAGAACAGGCGTCATCGCGAGTGAATTTGACGTGCCCGTCGTATCCGACGTGATCGGGAGCTCCAATTCCGAGATCATCAATTTCCTCGTTCAGGACATCATCGAGAACAGCATCGACAAGGGCTGCATCATGATGAGCGACCACGCAGGCG
Source organism: Saccharofermentans sp. (assembly GCA_016292155.1). Lineage (GTDB taxonomy): Bacteria > Bacillota > Clostridia > Saccharofermentanales > Saccharofermentanaceae > Saccharofermentans. The sequence goes on from JAEFBC010000293.1 coordinate 5,940, forward strand.
ATGCTCTTGAGCACACGCTCAAAGAGAATGTTGCCAAGATCTACACGGCTGGCAAAGTTAAGACTTATGAGAAGTACTGCGACGTAATGCTCGAAGGACTTTTCGACGCATATTATGAGGCTGTAAAGAATCTCGAAAAGGCTGAGGATTCGAAGTCATCTTCGATCAGGAAGTTCGCAGAATTCGTTAAGAACCATCCTGAATACAAAGCCGGTATCGACACCCCGCTCCCGATCTATGTTTCCGATTATATTGCCGGAATGACGGATTCGTTTGCGGTAAGCAGCTTCAACGAGATCTATAAGAGTTAATGGAGAAGTAAGAATGGAAAACAGGGAAGAATACGGCTTTTTTGCGATGCTCGACCGCATGCAGTACATCGGAAGATGGGCACTGATGCGCAACAGCAGAACAGAGAATATCAAGGAGCACAGTTTTGACGTTGCGGTCATCGCTCATTGTCTTGCGATCCTTCACAACAGATTTGAGAAGGATAAGGAAGGCGCTATTTTGCCTGATCCTTACAAGGTCCAGGCATATGCACTGTTCCATGACTGCACCGAGATCTTAACGGGCGACCTTCCCACGCCTATCAAGTACCGCAATAAGGAGATCACAAAGGCTTATAAGGAAGTCGAGTCTGAGGCTGCTGCAAGCCTTGTCGAACTCCTTCCCGATGACCCTGAGATGAGAGCTGAATACTTAGAGCTTCTTGATCCTTCACAGAACACGGAAGAAGAGAAGCTCATGCATAAGCTTGTTAAAGCTGCCGACAAGATCGCGGCTTATATCAAGTGCTTAAGAGAAGAGAGCACAGGCAATGCGGAATTTGCAGCTGCCAAGGAATCGACAGGCAGGATCATAAGAGAGATGAATATGCCTGAGGTCGATTACTATATGGATCATTTCGTTCCTTCGTACGGATATACATTGGACAAGATAACCGGGAGGGACGCTTAACCGATGTATGTACGCCGTCCGGAATATTTCATAGTAACTGCGCTCTTCGGCATCCTTGCGGTCGCCGCAGCCGTTATCACGGCAATAAGCCTTGATACGGGCATCTCGGATCCTGACAAAAAGACACTGAAAAAAGCTGACGATATCGTTGCCAGAGCAGGTGCGCTGACATCTATTTCCAATGAAGAAGTTGAGATCGCAAAAGCCCGTGTGGAAGACGGACTTATATCCTGCGGTGACTATGTTATTTCCGTAATGACATCACCTGATTATCTGCTCAAGGGCGTATCTGATGAGAAGTTTGCGAATGACCTTTGCAGTGTCATTTACGGCGAGGTCCGTCAGGATGAAGTGAAATACATCATGAATGACCTTAAGGATAATTCCAGACTCGTTGCGATCGATAAGGCGATTACTTCAGAAAGCAAGAAATTAAGAGCTTCAGGATCCCCTGAGGGAATGGGAAGCGTCATATCCAACGTAAGTCTCGAAGCCAACAGAGATGAGCCTGAACAGTATACTGTCGGAATCAGGGAATCTTCAGGTTCTTATACAGCAACGGGTGATGAAGTCAGAACGGACTTCTTTGTTGACGGATCGCTTTACTACGGTTATCTGAAATTCACTGACAATAAGAACACAGGCAATTCAAGTTACCGCGAATTCATTCTGTCATGGGATACGGCAGACGTTGCACCCGGAAGACATGAAGTATATGCGCTCCTCAGAAGCTCCGACGGAAGAGGAACTGTTATTTCCGGAGGCGAGATCACTATACCTGCAAAGCTCATGATCGAACCTAATTCTGTCGAGGAGACTTCGATCCCTGTTGGAGCCGAGAATTCCTGGTACATGATCGACTGCAATGACAATGACTGCTATATCAATTTTGCAGGGATCTCTGATGACATCAGAGTATCGCTCTACGATCTTAAGGGCAATCTTATCGGTACGAATGAGAACCCCGGAATTCCTTATGCAATGCTCAGGGGAAAAAAGCAGGACGTTGATGCCGTAGCAAAGGAAACAGGCATTTCGAGCGTATCGAACTGCTATTACATCTGTGTCAGCAGAACAGGTACGGATCTCGAGGACGATGTGGATTTCACCATGATCCAGTCCAGGGAGTTCGCTTATTTCGACGGCACATATATGGCGGTCACAGGCGGTGATGGTGTCAATAACGTAAAGCTTACCGACATGGACAAGAATACTTACGATGTCGAGAAAGCAAAGGCAGGGATCGTTCCTGTAGGCTGCACTCTCTCAAGTCTTTATATCACTGATGTGCAGTCTTCCGAAGAGGTAAATATCTATCCTAAATTCGATTTTCTCGTACGCGATTACGCATACTATATTTCCGGTTCGAACAGCCTCTCTTTGAGATGCACTGCTCTGGAAGGATATTCCGCGAACGTTACTTTGGTTGCAGATTCCAACGGAAGCCAGAGGAACTTTGCACCGGGCGAGATATTGGACCTTCCGGAAGGTGAGACGCTTATAACGATTAACGTTACAAGCTTTGACGGGTCTGCCGATTCTTACAGATTCTATGTTTTGAACGGACATGACAGGGGCGGCTTCTATGAGAATACCCTCTCTAAGTTCCCTAAGAGCTATTACAGCGGACTGTGGCTTCTCCACAGCCTTAAGCCGAATTATATCTTTACGCCTTACTATACGAATCTCTCGTTCGGCAATGCTTTAGATGCAGAGAACAGTTACGGCAGGAGCCTTATTGAGAAGTCTTCATATCCCAGATATGTTAAGCCGAACTGCAAGGTTTACGATAAGCCCGACTGGATGGCTGCAAAGACTGAAGTAGTAAGCTACTTTATGGATCCCCGTAATTTCTTAACGCCAGAGAAGGTCTTCGCATTCGAGATGCTCGGATTCGATCCCAAGGTCCATACTGTGGAAGGCGTAAAGGAGATCATCAAGGGTTCGTTCATGGATGGCTCGAAAGATTATGATTATGCACAGATCATATATGAGGCAGGAAAGGAAGCGGGTGTATCACCTTATTTCCTTGCAAGCAGGATAATCCAGGAGATGGGTTATAACGGCGAGTCTGCTTTATCCAGAGGCGATCTTACTGGTTACGAAGGTTACTATAATTTCTATAACATCGGAGCATATGCGACGACCGAACCCGGCGGCGCCGTGATCAACGGTGCGAAATATGCCCAGTGGGGAAGAGACTGGGAAGGCAAAGAGATAACCGATACAGAAGCATCGTACCTCCTGCCATGGACATCCGTTGAAAAGGCCATAAAGGGCGGTGCAAAATGGATCGCTTCGGGTTATATTGATAAGGGACAGAACACTTTGTATTTCCAAAAGTTTGATGTCCTTGATGATGGAACGGAAAAGTACAACCACCAGTATGCGCAGAATATTATGATGGCGTATTCTGAGGGTATGAGATATTACAGAAGTTATGCTTCGATCGGCATGACGGATGCCGCATTCGAATTCGTGATTCCTGTATACAACGATATGCCTGCGACTTACGGGAGCCTGCCTTGATCAACTTTAAGCTCAACAGGAGAATAGGAACCAAAATTGCAAAGGCTGCATCAGCGGTCTTTGCGCTTGTTTTTGTTTCGATGTTCTGTCTTACGAACCTGAATCCTGTTGCTGTAAATGCTGATACTGAGATCGTTATTTCTGCTACGACCAACCAGAACTTTGTAGGTCCCGGAGATATCGTCATAGTCGATGTTATCGCTAGCAAGATGCCGGGCGTTACAGAGTTCGGACCGATTGAGATCAGCTACGATCTCGACAAGGCAGAATATGTGTCCTATGACCAGGGCAAAGAGACCGTAGGCAGATACAATATCAACGGTTACAGAAACGGTGATGATGTAGTCTTCAAGGGCCTTGATCAGAACCAGATCCTGAATACCACAAATGACGGAAGCAGCGATGAGGATGCCACCGCATCATTTTATTCGGATGAACAGGTCGTTTTGTTCTCTGCGGTTTTCAGACTTGCAACCGATGTCTCGGGTGAAGTCAGATTCTCATTCAAGTCCATAGGCGAGTTCAAGGCTCCGGACAAAAAGATCAATGCCAGGATCGGAAGCGGCCTTACTGTTCCCGTAAGAAGATCCGGCCTTTCGTCCGATGCGACGATCGCTTCTCTTAAGATAAGAGGAACCAATATTGCTCCGGATTTCAATCCGAATATTACCGAGTATACCTGCTCTGTTGAAAGATCTGTAACTGATGTACAGGTAAGCGCTCTGGCAAGCAATCTCTGGGCTGCCGTTGAGATCGGCGGAAACCAGCACCTTAATACAGGTGAGAACACCGTCACTATAGATGTCACCGCGCAGAACGGTATTAACCAGATGCATTACATCGTGCATGTTGTTAGACGAGAAAGTAATATCCCTGAGAATTCCTCACTTGTCGATCTCGAAGGCAAGACATACACGTTCTTGGATCCCCCTGAAGATGCTGTAGTACCTGACGGGTTCTATCCGACAATGAAGACGATAAATGGCTACAGCGTTCCGGTATTCGTCAAGGACGGCGTATCGAGCGTAATCCTGTTCCTCTATGACGGTAATGAATCGAGCCTGTATTTTTACAACAGCGGCTCGAAAAAAGTCATCAAGTATGTGCCCGGAAGTATTGTCATTAAGGAGTCTGCCATCCTAAGGTTCGCTGAAGTTCCTTCAGACGTTGTGATCCCTGACGATTTCAAGCCGGCTACATTTGACGCCGGGAACATGATCCTTTCAGGTTATGAGAACGGTGACGGTGATTTTATCTTCTACCTGATCGACGAGGACGGAAGCGGTGATTTCTTCTATCTTGACAAGACCAACGGTTCTGTCAGCAGATACAGATTTGCGGACAAAAAAGCCGAACTTTTATACTCATATTTGTTTGACGTTTTTTTAGTTATTGCTATTATTGAAGCGGTCCTTGTAACCATCTCTGTATATATCATTAGGAGAATGGTTTCTGACAGGACTAATCCGAGACCGAAAAGGGTGTAATGGAAAATGGGAATCATTAAGACGATCATCGTTGGCGGCGAAGGCCTTACCGAGAAGCAGGAAAAGATACGTAAGCTCTTTATGTATCTCGTAAGCGGATGCCTTACCACTGCCGTTAACTGGATTTGCTATGTAGCTTTCGACAAGCTCGTAAAGGCCGATATGATGGTCAATCTTTTCGGCAAAGAGGTCTCGCTCAAATTCATCATCAACCAGATAGTCTGCTTCATAATTGCAGTTATCGTCGCATATTTTCTTAACAGGGTTACGGTATTCAGATCGAAGGGCAATGTCTTAAGAGAATTGGCCTCATTCTTCGGCGCAAGGATCATTTCGTTCCTTGTTCTTGAGCTCGGTGTTTATTCACTCATGATCTGGGCCTGCGTATCCATTACGGGCCTTCCGATCGGCACTCCTATGACAGTATGGCAGATCTTTATCTGGTCATTTGCATTCACATATGAATATCTCTGCAAGCTCATCAATTCGGTATTCATCATGATCGCAAATTATGTAATGAGCAAGGTCATGGTCTTCAAGAAGAAGGACATGGTGGATTACAACGCGGAAGATAAGAAGCCTGAAGCTTCTTCCGAGAAGGAAGCCGCCGATGCCTGATTCCAAGGTGCCGGAGCTTTTAACAGGAGCATTGAAATTCGGCATCAAACCCGGACTTGAACGAATCACTACTCTTATGAACCTCCTGGGCAACCCCCAGGACAGTTTTAAGTCTGTCCATATTGCGGGCACGAACGGCAAAGGTTCTGTCGCGACATTCATATCATCTGTAATGGCAGCTTCCGGCAGAAGTGTTGGTGTTTTCACTTCTCCTTATCTTGAGAGATTCTCGGAAAGAATAAGGATCATCGACGGCAGGGAAGGTCTTCTTAAGTTTGTGGAAGATGATTCCTACGGTGAGATCGATCCCGAGAGCCTTTCCAAATACTCGAATCAGGTAAAGGCAGCCAGGGAGAAGATGGTAAGTGAAGGCCTGTGCGATGAGCCTACTGAGTTCGAACTCATCACTGCGATCTGTTTCCTCTATTTTGCGGAAAAGAAGATAGATGTGGCAGTTCTTGAAGTAGGCCTTGGCGGAAGGCTTGATTCCACGAACATAATAAAGAACCCCATGGTCACGGTTATAACCGCTATGGGCCTCGATCACACGGGCGTCCTTGGAAATACGATCTCAGAGATAACAGGTGAGAAGGCAGGGATCTTCAAGGAAGGCTCGCCTGCGGTATGTTTCGATCCTGATCTCATGATACTTCCTGACGAGATGAAGCCTGATGTAAGATCAGTCCTTCTCAATAAAGCCTCCGAAAAGGATATCGATATTACTTTTGCAGGAAGCCGTGAAGCTTATGACAGCGCCGTATTCACAGAAGACGGCAGGATGGAATTTACATATGACGGCACGGTATTTTCGACATATCTTAACGGCAGGCATCAGATAGGAAATGCTGTCACGGCCATCGAGGCATGCAGAAAGTGCGGTATCCCTGAAGATGCCATAAAGGAAGGCATATCGCTTGCCAGATGGAAGTGCAGGGCAGAGCTTCTGAGCACAAAGCCCGTGATCATAATAGACGGCGGCCACAATCCGCAGGGCGCATTAAGCCTTGGAGCCACCATGAACGAGATGCTCGGAGGTTCACTTAGAGGCAAACCTGTAAGACTTCTTATGGGAGTCATGGCAGATAAGGATGTTGAGGGTATACTTGATGCTTATAAAGGCTGCGGGATAAACATAAAGAGTGCGGTTACGGTAACGCCCGATAACCCCAGAAGCGAACCTGCTGATGTTCTCGCACATAAAATAAATAATGTGTATAATATCAGCGACGATTTGGCGGTATGCCCCGATGCCTTAGAAGGCACGAAGCTTGCGTACTCAAAATCGCTCAGCGACGGCATGGTGATTCTTGCCACCGGATCGCTTTATCTTGCGGGCCAGATAAGGGCCACTTTGAAAGGATTGATTGAATGCACGACTATCTGAGCTTATGTATGTTAATACAGCCGATTAATGAGTCGAGTCTCATTCTTTTCGATGTGAGCAACGAAGAGAAGGCCCGTATCGTACGCCAGTACAACAGAGCAT
>JAEFBC010000294.1 GCA_016292155.1 Saccharofermentans sp.
GGCCGTATGAAGTACGAGCCGCTCGAAAAGCCAATCAAACTGAAAGGTAAGGCGGACGGATTTGAGATCTTACGTCTTATCGGACCGGAGGAATAAAGATGCTTACATTTTTGGGCAGAGGTTCTGCATTCGCAGACGAGCATAACAGTGCCTTTTTCATTGAAAACGGCAATCTGATCCTTATCGATTGTCCGATGAGTTCTTTTGAAAAGCTCAACGACATGAATCTCACGCTTTTCGACCACATCTATCTGCTGGTCACACATACACATGGAGATCACATCAGCGGCATCGGTATGCTTGTTGATCTTCTCCAGTTCTCGGTAAAGACCCCGATCACGATCGTTGCCCCTTCAAAGGAAGTCGAAGGTGACCTTTTCTATTTCCTCTCAAGGCTCGAAGGCTGCAATGAAGCGTGGTATGAACTGATCAATACGGAAGAACTTGATGCAGACTGGTTCGTCTGTCCGATACAGACCACGCACACTGAGGAACTGGCCGGAAAGTGCTTCGGTTACTGTCTTACTGTTGAAGGCAGCAGAGTGGTTTATACGGGCGATTCGAATACGCTCGTTCCTTACGAGAAATACATTTCGGACGGCGCATATCTTTACACGGAAGTGTCTGCTTACAAGTCGCCCGTTCACCTCTACTGCGTTGATATTCACGATAAGATCAAGGCTTATGTCGAGCGCGGTGTTCATGTCTATCTCATGCACATGGACGATGAGAAGAGAATAGGCGAGGTCTTAGGCGATACGGGTGCTGAGTTCGCACCTCTCGAGAAGAGGGCGTTCATGGTTCAGGACACCGCAAGACTTCTGGACGGTATCTTTACCATTTCCGACAGCCTCTATAAAGATACGTGCATGAATAACAATCCGGATCACCATCTTCTGTTCTCATATCTTACAGAGCTCGGCAAGACTATTGTTGATGCCGACAGGGCAAGCTTCTGGAAGTGGGACAAGAGGAAGAAACAGATCTGGACGATGTCTGCAACAGGCGTTGATAAGATCGTGATCCCCGATGACTCAGGTCTTGTCGGAAAGGCTTTGAGAAACAAGGTTACAGTAATTACGAATGATCCTTATAACGATCCTGATTTCAACAACGAGATCGATATCCAGACAGGCTATAAGACCAATTCTGTTCTTGTTCTGCCGGTAGCTGATGTCAACGGTGATTTCATAGGCGCTCTTCAGCTTATCAATAAGAATGACGAGAACGGTTTTGATGAAGATGAAGATCCTAAAAGACTTTCCCTTGCGGCGCTCGTATGCGGCATCGCTTTGGAATCCGAGACATTCCTTGAAGATTCCCACCACGACAGGCTCACAGGTCTTAAGAACAGAATGGGTTTCTATTATGATTTTGCAAAGCGCTTCAAGGAATACCTGATCCCCGGAGCAGGTAAGACCATGTCGGTCTTCATCTGTGATATCGATAAGTTTAAGACAGTTAACGATACTTACGGACACAGCGCAGGAGACGATGTGCTTAAGTTTACTTCCAATCTATTGGAGTCTTTCTGCGGTGAGACTGACAGCGCATACAGATGGGGCGGTGAGGAGTTCGTCATGGTCATGCGCGACACTGATCTGGAAGGCGCAGTAAATAAGGCTGAGCAGATCAGAGTAAAGCTCATGGAGTCTGACATAGAAGCTGACGGAAATACGATAAGATGCACCTTGAGTTTTGGCTGCAGTTTTTTCGATCCTTCCAAGTCTATCGAAGAAAATATAAGCAGGGCGGACGGGAAGCTCTATACCGCGAAAGAAACGGGAAGAAACAAGGTCTGCTGGCAGTAAAATTCATTGTAAAAAGAAATTTATTACTGTATTATTTAACCATTACGAAAAACCTGTGCAATGCACAGGTTTTTCTAAAAGAGTAAAGGGTAGATCTATAAGGAGGTTGTTATGGAATTTTGCAAAAAATGCGGCACTGTTCTTGCTTTTGCAGGCATGATGTGTCCCCGCTGCGGAAATTTCAAAGGTACGGATGCTGACAATGCAGCAACAGGTAAGATCTCGCTGATAAGGACTTTGGAGAAGTTCAGAGATCTTTTGGGCGAGACGGAAGAACTCAGGGGTATGATCAAGCCTCAGAGCGAGTTCCCGATGTCGAATGAGCAGATCTATAAGAAGAGATCTTTAATGTATTTCTTCTGGCCATTCCTGGTCGGAGGCATTGGTGCAGGTACTGTCATCTACATTATCTCAACCTTGATCACATTATTCTCTGTCTTTGACAGTGCACAGTATGCGTACTCGTCATCAGATGTGTCGGAGCTGTCGTCACGTATGGTAGGTGACGTTTACGGCGGATACTTTGCAGGCGTGATCATTGCTGTAGTCATCATCATCGTCGGTACGAAGATCGCAAAGAGAAAAAGAGATGACTTCAACCGTAATTCCGATCTCATGAACCAGATCGCTACAGAGAGATATCAGCAGGGTGTACGTAACCAGAAGATGATCGATATCTACCAGGAGAATCTCAATAACATGCGTAAGTATGAGAATCTTGTTCCTGAAGATTTCCAGACCTATGACAAGGTCAATCAGATAATCGAACTTCTTAAGGAAGATAAGGCAAATACGATCGAAGAGGCCTGCGCACAGCTCAGCTGATCCGGTCAGACAATCAAAAGCATTATCGTGGGGGCACAAGCCCCCATTATTATAGTTCCGCTGTGCATTCCCGGCACATTAAAAACTGCACAAAAAGAACCTTTGGATTTGTTTAAACGAATTAGCACTCTCGTGTTGACAGTGCTAATTTTCGAACTATAATCAGAACTGGAACAAAGGAACGAAGATCAATAGATCAGACCTCCGCTCTAATGCTCGGATAACAACATTCAAAGGAGATGATTATTATGTTGATGTCCGGATTATTTGGAGAAGATTTGTTTGATGATTTCTGGGGTTTCCCTACACA
>JAEFBC010000295.1 GCA_016292155.1 Saccharofermentans sp.
AAATTGCTTTTTTTATTCAGAAAAAGATAGAAAAGAGCGTTTTTCTATCTTAAACACCTTAAAAAACCGGCTTTAAGATAGAAAGGCGTCAGTGTTTAAACATAATTCTATGATAGAATTAATTGGCTGAATGAAGGAGTCCAAATGGCTGAGAGAAAGAATGACATTAACTGGTTTCCGGGGCACATGAGAAAGGCCTTGAACGAGACAGGCGAGAGATTAAAGCTCGTCGATCTTGTTTATGAGACGTGCGATGCGAGAATTCCTTTTTCGAGCAGGAATCCGGAACTCGATAAGATAATCGGAAGCAAGCCGAGGATCGTTATCCTTAACAAGGCTGACCTTGCCGACCCTTCGAAAACAACCCGCTGGATAGAGAATTTCGAATCGGAAAACACCCGTGCATGCGCGCTCGAGAGCACGCACAAGAAGGGCTTTGACAAGCTTAATGCCATCACCATGGAGATGATGAAGGATAAGCTCGAGAAGGCCGCTGAGAAGGGCCGTATCGGCCGTCCCGTAAGAGTAATGGTTGTTGGCGCGCCCAATACCGGAAAGTCCACGATCATTAATGCACTTGCAGGAAGAAAAGCTGCCGTAACAGGCGATAAGCCCGGTGTAACTAAGGATTTCAAGTGGATCATGACCGGCGGAAGGCTGGAACTCATGGACATGGCAGGTGTCTTATGGCCCAGGATCGCGAATGCGAAGAGCGGTATATGTTTGACGGCGCTCGGATCTGTAAAGGAAGAGATAACCGATGTCGTTAAAGTCGCATATGAGACAATGAAGATCATGATCGGTATCTATCCTGATCTTTTGAAGGAAAGATATGGTGTTGATATAGAGATAAATGAGTCTGAGGACGCCGGATATTTCCAGGATCCTTATTATGATCTTTTCCTTGCCATGGCGAAGAAAAGAGGATGCCTTATGAGCGGCGGAAGAATCGATGAAGAGCGCTTTGCAAGGCTGTTTTTGAATGACTTAAGAGAAGGCAGGACGGGAAGGATAACTCTCGAGATGCCTGAAGATTTTAAGTAACAAGAGGATATTAAGATGCCCAAGCTTACAACGGAACAGCTTATCGCTAAATACGATGCGATGTATGAATATGAGAATGACTGTCTTTCTAAAGGATTTAAGATGATCGGCGGAATAGACGAGGCAGGAAGAGGTCCTCTTGCAGGCCCTGTGGTTGCCGCTTGCTGCATCCTTGATCCTGAAGTAAAGATATTGGGGCTGGACGATTCCAAGAAGCTTTCTGAGAAGAAGAGGGAAGAACTTTTCGTAGAAGTAAAAGAGAAGGCAAAAGCTTATGCTATCTGCGCTATAGGCCCCGAAGAGATCGATGAGATCAATATCCTCGAAGCTACGAAAAAAGCGATGAGAAACTGCGTAAAAGAGCTTGCTTCAAAAGGCACATCTCCTGATATCCTTCTCATTGATGCAGTAAATCTCTCCGGTACAGGACTGGATGTAATTCCGATCATAAAGGGCGATGCAAAATCAGATTCAATTGCTGCTGCATCGATCCTTGCAAAGGTTACAAGGGACCACATGATGATGGATTATGACGTTCAGTATCCCGGTTACGGATTTGCAAAACACAAGGGTTACGGTACCAAAGACCACTATGCGGCAATACGCGAAAAAGGCATGTCTCCTATACACAGAAGGTCATTCCTTAAGGTCATACATTAATCAAGGCACTGTGACATTTTTTGAAAAGTATTGACTTTGTGGCAAAGTTTAAGTATTATATCGCTCGTGAAAGAAGAACATCCGATTCTCACCTCAAGCGGCGGTAAGCTAGTAAAGAGGTCAATAACTAGATAATTAACCTATTTTTGAGGGGTTGCCATTAAGGCAGGGTAGTTATGAGAGAACGGATTTTATCCGTTCTTTTTTTATGCAGTTAAAGTAATACTTAAACAAGGAGGTGGCCACCATCGCTAAGACCAATGATAATCAGATGATTAACGGAGCTATCAAGTTCCCTCAGGTACGTCTCATTGACGCAGAAGGACAGATGATCGGTGTCGTTCCGATCGAGGAAGCTCTTAAGAGTGCTGAAGAAGCTGATTTGGATCTCGTCTGCATCTCACCTAATCCTGATAACCCGGTTTGCCGTGTAATGGATTACAACAAGTTCCTTTTCGAGAAGGGTAAAAGAGAGAAGGAAGCCAAGAAGAAGCAGAAGGAGACAGAACTTAAGGAAGTCGGCTTAAAGCTTACAACAGACGTTCACGATGTCGAAGTAAAGCGCAAGATGGTAGTTAAGTTCCTTTCGGCAGGCGACAGAGTAAAGGTTAACATCCGATTCAGAGGCCGTGAGATGGCTTTCCAGAATAAAGGATTCGAAGTACTCGATACATTCGCACAGAGCGTAACAGAGTACGGATCCGTCGACAGGCCGCCGAAGTTAGAAGGCAGGAACATGGTAATGTACCTGTCACCGGCAAAGAAAAAATAATTTAGGAGGAAAGATAATATGCCCAAGCAGAAGACACACACTTCTTCAAAGAAGAGATTTAAGGTAACAGGTACC
>JAEFBC010000296.1 GCA_016292155.1 Saccharofermentans sp.
GATCATAGCGAACCTCTGGTTCTGCAGACACACATGGGTTCCTGCGATACCGATAACGGCCGTGACGATATTACTGGTCTTGGTTGATGCATTTATCTTTACTAAGCTCACATCGAAAAAGCTCTCTAACGAAGTATTGCCCCTGGGATGTGCGTGGAATTGAACTTTTTTAGGGGCTAAAAGAGTACGATTATTGGCTTTGCAAGTTACAAAGGTGTTTATGGTACTATTTTCGAGGGTGAATAAGTACGATTTGAGGATCTGGTTCTTAGCCGTCTTAATCCTGAATAAAACTATCTACTCTTGATTCCCGTTTTCAGCATTGAAATGCTCAATGAACTCTTCGAGGAATGCATGCCTTGGAGCTGCCATTTCGCGTGCTTTGGCGGTGTTTAATCCGTCTTTGAGAAGCAGGAGCTTCTCGTGAAAATGATCGATGCCGCCTTCCAAAGGCCTTCCGTGCTTGCCTCCGTATGCGAATGTGCGCGCGATCCCGACGGCGCCCATAGCATCAAGTCTGTCGGCATCCTGGACGATCCTGCCTTCGAGTGAATCCGGTGTTTTGCCGCGGTTCTTACTGAAGGAGACTGAATTGATTATGCTTACTATAAAATCAATTTCCGCGTCATCAACACCCTGCGATCTGAGGAAAGATACTGCATTCGCATTACCTTCTGTATCGAAAAGTTTGTGATCGTCAGCGTCGTGCAGGAGAGAAGCAAGAGCAACTGCTTCGATGTCGCAGGAAGGCTCAGTCACAGCGATCGTCATTGCATTCGAATAGACGCGCAGACTATGGTCAAGATCGTGTCCGTCGGAGTTGCCGCTGAACAGATCTTTTATGTAATCTTTGGCATTTTGAATCAACCGGTCATTCATAAAAAGCACCCCCATAGATTGTAACATTATGGGGGTGGCTTCAAAGTTTTCAGTTGAAAGAATTTACAGCTTTACTGTGGCAATAAATCTGTCATCCTCAGCGGAAATACCGAGCTTGAATCCAAGCATAGCAAGATTGTTGTCAGCAATTGCAAGACCTAATCCCGTGCCGTTGTTCTTGCGCGCCGAATCGCCTTTGGTGAAAGGATTTTTCAGACTCTTTACATCGTCTATCTTTCCTTCTGTAATGTTAGTGATGACAAGTTTTTTGTCTTCGCACGCGATACCGATCTCAGTGCCTTCCTTGCAGTAGAGGACAGCATTGTTTATGAGATTCGATATGGCCTGTTCGAAAACCTTCTCATCCGTTTTAACAGTCATGCTCTTCTTATCGTAATTGATCTTCAGCGAGCGCTCGCTGATGGTGTGCTCGTTGTCTGCGATGATCTTTCCGATGACTTCACTTAAGTCGACATTCTCTTTTGTGATCTCAGCAGGCTTGTTCTCAGACTTGGAGAATTCCAGAATGTCGTTGACCATCTTGTTCATCTGGGCAACTTTCTCTTCAACCTTTCCTGCATAGTATTCCTGCTTTTCCGTGCCTATATGATTCGACAGGTTCTCTGCATAAGCCGTGATAGCTGCCATAGGAGTCTTCAGATCGTGAGCCATCGCGTCGATCATCTTGCTTCTGTATTCGAAGATCTTAAATCTTCTGAGCTTGATGTTGTAGTCTATCGTGGAAGGTACGAATGCGAAAATAAAGGCGCCAACGATTACGCAGAATATAACGGTCTGAAGCTTGTCTTTGTACAGTTCCTGGAAAGGAATGCGGTTAAGTCCGGAACAGCAGTATTCTATTACCGCTTTTTCATTCCAGAAGCCGCTCCAGGTACTTTCAGTCCAGTCAATTCCATAGAATTCATCACATCCTGCAACTGCACCGTACTGAACAAGACCATCGTCTTCCCAAACATTATACGATCTGGGTATGACATGCTTATATCCCTCAACATTACCGGGATCCATCCTGATGATCAGGCCTGTGTTCTGCGGATTTCCGTACCTGCGCTGATCGGTCTTCATTATCTCGATCTCTGCAGGAATAAATGTCGCATTTTCGAAGTTTACATAAAAATCTCTGCAGATGAAAACGATCATCGGTTCCTTGGGAAGCGTTAATCCGTTCCCGGTATCTGAAAACTCATATGCCTTGACCTCAGGAGAGTTGAAATAACGCAGGTAACTGTTATCTGCCAGAGACAGATAATGTACGATGTGGTTTTCGTTATATGCAAGTAATGCCGTTTTTGATGTGTCGGTTGTAAATAAGAGCTTGTCGTAATCTGCGCCGTAGTTGTCTTTAGGAAGGTATGCATTTAAGAGCACGTTTTCTCCGGTTGAACAATAATGGTCAAGCAGAGCCCACTTTACCGCTACGATGTCTTCTGCTGTAAAGCTATCCTTATCCATCGCTAAGCCGGTTAAATTGTTGTTGCTTTCATCAAAATCCACTTCCTGCTGATAATCAACGAGAAGGAGCATGATATAGAATGCTGATAAGACTGCGAAAACCAACAGCAGCACGAGCACGCTTACGAAGTACGAGAGCAGGAACTTCGGCCTTTTTATTTTTGCTTTATTCAGTTTCATTTGTACTATTCCTCCGTTATCCGGTAGCCCCTGCCGATCACGGTCTTGATCTGATCTGCCGCACCGCCCAGACACCCGCGGAGCCTTCTTATTGTGTTGTCGACGACTCTGTCGCTGACATCAAGATCATCTCCCCATACATGATCAAGAATGGCTTTTCGGGTGAGTACTGAGCCCTTGTTTTCGAGCAGATAAAGAAGGAGAAAATATTCTTTGGAATTGATATCGATCTCCCGGCCTTTGACCGAAACCAGCATGGCCTTTTTGTTGAGCGTTATGCTCCCGCATCTTATCTCTTCGCTGCCGCTGTCCTTAATTGCGCGCTTAAGAAGAGCAAGGCTCTTGGCGTAGAGATGTCTGGTCGAGAAGGGCTTGACGACGTAATCGTCACAGCCTGTCTCATAACCTTTTAAGATGCTGTCTTCGGAGCCTAAGGCAGTAACGAATATGATCGGACAGTCGCTATTTTTGCGTGCGGCTTTGCAGATATCAAATCCGGATGCCCCGGGAAGCATAATGTCTAAGATCATGAGGTCGAAAGATTCAGATGTGACCCTGGCCAATGCATCGTTTCCGTCCGATGCGGTCACGACTTCCCAAAGTCCGGCGCCTTCTTCGCGATAGAAGTCGCTCACAGCTTCGAGCAGTTCCGGTGAGTCTTCGACGATCAGCAATCTGTAAGACATTTTTTCATCCTCCTTGTGAGCATATTACTGCTTCGGTGTGTCAGCAGTATGTCACGGGAAATCTTTCCTTCAATGTTACGACATAAGGCGTAAATCGCAAATACGGCATACGTTTTGAGATTGTTCAGTCAGGGACGGTTGGGGTAGAATCAGATAAGTATGGGCAAATGAAAACCCGGGTTAGGTTGACCCGGGTTAACTTGGAGAGTGTTTTGAAGCTTATTCTGCTTGCGGGTTTATTATGTTCCTAAAGAGCTTTATATCCTTTAAGCAAATGAGTGAGAACTGTATGAAAACTGAGGTAGTTTGTTTTTTGCCTCAAAAGTGGACGGGTTTTGCCTAAGGACATACAAAGGACACATGCGTAATGTAAGTTTTTTCCAGGGGAGGAAATTCTTATGGCAGGGATATTGATAGTTGAAGACAACATAGAACTGTTAGAACTTGTTGCTGATTTCTTCAGGAGCAAGGGAACGTTTGAAGTTGATACCGCATCTGACGGCAATAGTGCACTGAGCCTCATCAGCGAAAAAGACTACGATATCGCGATACTGGACATCATGCTTCCGGGAGCAAACGGATTTGAAGTCTGCAAAGCTTTGCGCGCGAAAAGCAGGTGCCCTATTGTTTTCCTGACAGCGTTAGGCAATGAGAGCAACATCTTAAAAGGCTATGAGGCCGGCTGTGACGATTACGTTGTAAAGCCCTTCTCACTTAAGGTGCTTTATGCCAAGTGCCTGGCGCTTTTATCAAGGACCGAAGCAGAACTTAATAAAGAACCGGTTTTTGAGTGCGGAGACATTAAACTCTATCCGCTGCGCATGGAAGTTGAAGTCAGCGGCCGCAAGATCAATCTGGCGCCCAAAGAATATTTCCTCCTCAAGGTTCTCATGGAGAACAAAGGAATCGTCTTCGGAAGAGACAGGCTCTTAGATCTTGTATGGGGTATAGGTTTTGACGGTTCAGACAGAGTCGTCGACAATCATATCAAGAAATTGAGGAAGAGCCTTGGAACATCCGGAAACGTGATCAGGACTGTAATTGGGGGAGGTTACAAGATCTTATGATTACCGGTTTTAAATGGAAAAAGAAAGATACAAAGCAGGCAATAACAGAGCCTAAATTCGGGAAAATATTTATCAGGAGATTTATTGCCTGGCTTGGAGTGTTTGCGGTAATAGCTTTGATCGTTTTCGTGCTGGTTGGAAACGCTGTCTTTGAGTCAAGAGCGAGTTTTATCAGGCTCATGAGACACCGGATATCTGAAAGGGCAGAAGCAGTGTACGAGGCAGATCCGGAAAGCGATGATTATATGTTTAAGCAATGCTGGCTTAAGGCCGAGATTGCAGATTACAATTCAATTGAAGGCAACTATGCAGAAGTTTGTATAGGTGATAAACGAATTGCTGCAGATGAGGATACGGCATATATTTCTCTGTTTTTTGGCGGCGACGATTATGATATTTTCTTCATTGAAGATATATCCTATTTGGATCCGGTATTTGAAGCTGCAGGCATAAAACCGGAAAACAGGAAAGATTACAGCGGGTACTTCAGATTAGATTTTGATCCTCTTTATGGAATCTTATACAATTCGGAAATCATAGATACAAACGTCAAATTCATGCCGAG
Organism: Saccharofermentans sp.; assembly: GCA_016292155.1. Classification (GTDB taxonomy): domain Bacteria; phylum Bacillota; class Clostridia; order Saccharofermentanales; family Saccharofermentanaceae; genus Saccharofermentans. The sequence continues at coordinate 4,851 of JAEFBC010000296.1, forward strand.
AACCATGTACATCAACAGGGAAACGCATACTTTTATTCCGGGAGTAATTGTTTTTGAAGCATTCGGCAAGCAGTATATTGTTGACTGTACCCCTGCCAATGCCAATACAGAAGGATATACAGTTGAGGATTATGGCGACAATTACTGGATAAAGAATATATTCGTTCGATACAGGGCCAATCCGGAACTCTCTTCAAAAGATATAGCTGTTTTCGATGTTTACAACCGGGAGAAAAGTTCTGATGTGTTTAATATTTTGGTTGAAGATTTTTACGATGCAGATAGTAGTTTTGCATGGAGTGTCGGATATAACTTTGAGAAAGAATATTCATTATTTGAACTTGCACCGGTAACATCCATTGCAATTCCTGTTGCAGCTCTTCTAATGGCACTTGCCGCAGCTCTTATCCACTCATTTGTTAAGTACCAGGGGGACAAGACTGTATGGAAGATATTCGAGTACAGGACGAAGACGACTGAGGCAATGGCGCACGATCTGAAGACCCCTCTGGCTGCGGTAATGGCTTATGCGGAGAATCTGGAAGAACATTCTGAAGATCCTGCGAAAGTCCGCGAGTATTCGAAAAATATCAATGAGAAAGTCAGCGCTATGGACCGCATGATAGCCGATATCTTAACTTTGTCCAAAGGGGAGACCTGCAGGATAGAAGTGAACACTGAGGATGTAAGCGTTATGGAACTTGTAAAGCTGAGCCTTATGGAATTCCCTGATCTGAAGTATGAGCTTAAAGGATTAGACTCAAGAATCAGGACAGACAAAAAGCTTCTTAAGCAGACTGTCGAAAACCTCCTGTCGAACTGCGACAGATATGGTGATAAGGAAAGCCCTGTGGACATAACCGTAACTCCGGAAAGTCTTATCATCATCAACAAAACAGATAAGACTTACGATGATGTCGAATCATTGAAAAAGCCTTTCGTGAAAGGCGATGATTCAAGAGGTGCAAAGGGCACCGGCCTGGGACTGGCGATAGCGGAAAACAATCTGAATATTCTGGGATATAAGCTTGAACTCGTATCCGGAGATGGAACGTTCAAAGCGATAGTGAAGTTTAAATGATGATGGGAATAGGATAGAAAACAAAGGCCTCTGCACTCCGTGCGGAGGTTTTTGTTTGAGTAAGGTATAATGATTACGTGGTTTAGGTATTTGTTTTCGGTTTTTCAAGATGGAAAAGAATAAGAAGTCAGACAAAATAGTTACCGCGATAATGATAGGCAGTGTGGTCATTGCATTTCTTTGGATGCAGCTGACAGATGCGATCCCTTATTGTCCTTCGGGAAATGTAATCGATGAATCATTCCTCAACACGCTGAAGGTAATGACCGCGGTCAAATATCTGGTTATGATCTTAGGTATGGCTGGGCTTTTTGTGCCGTTTATTGTCATCTGTCTTATCCGTGCGAAGAAGGGCACCAGGATAGCTGTTATTGCCATTATCTCAGTAACAGTGATTATTCTTGCGCTTCTTGTTTTCCCGTTCCTGGAAGGTGCTTTGCGCGGCATTATAGACACACCTCCGGTAAGCACCGAAGTTGTTTCCGAGAGGTATTATTCCTCCGGAGGCATGACATACAATCTGCATTTCGAAGGCGGAGGCCATGCTCATGTCTCGGCATATCACTATAAAAAGATCAGCGTCGGAGA
>JAEFBC010000009.1 GCA_016292155.1 Saccharofermentans sp.
ATCCATGATGGGAGCTGTTCCCAAAAGACCACCAAACTCAACACTGTCACCGACTGTCTTGCCGGGAACAGGAATGAGTCTTACGGCTGTAGTCTTGTTATTAAATGTACCGACAGCCATCTCATCGGCGATGATGCCGGAAATAGTCTCAGCAGTTGTGTCACCGGGAATGGCGATCATATCAAGGCCAACGGAGCATACGCAAGTCATGGCCTCAAGCTTTTCGAGCTTTAAGGAGCCTGATCTTGCTGCAGCGATCATACCCTCATCTTCAGATACAGGAATGAATGCGCCGGAAAGACCGCCGACATAAGAAGATGCCATGATTCCGCCCTTCTTGACTGCGTCATTAAGCATAGCAAGGCATGCTGTCGTACCCCAGGTACCGCATGTCTCAAGACCGAATTCTTCAAGAAGCCTTGCAACTGAGTCACCTACTGCAGGTGTCGGTGCAAGTGACAGGTCGATGATTCCGAAAGGAACCTTAAGACGCTCAGACGCTTCTCTTGCAACGAGCTCACCGACTCTTGTGATCTTAAATGCTGATTTCTTAATGGTCTCTGCAACTACGCCCAGATCCTTGCCCTTAACGCCTTCAAGGGCGTGCTTTACAACACCAGGACCTGAGATACCGACATTGATTACGCATTCAGGTTCACCGGGACCTAAGAAAGCTCCTGCCATGAACGGATTATCTTCAGGCGCGTTTGCGAAAACAACGAGCTTAGCGCAGCCAATTGCATCCTTATCCTTAGTAGCTTCAGCAGCTCTCTTGATAACGATACCCATATCGCGTACGGCATCCATGTTGATACCTGTTCTCGTGGAAGCGACATTTACGCTTGAGCAGACAAATTCAGTTGCGGCAAGAGCATCAGGAATAGAGTTGATGAGAACTCTGTCTGAATTGGTATAACCCTTCTGGACGAGAGCTGAGAAACCGCCGATGAAGTTAACTCCGCAGGTTCTTGCAGCTTTATCAAGGACCTGCGCAAAAGGTGTGTAATCCTTTGCTCCGCAGGCAGATGCGACTATTGAGATAGGCGTAACGGATATTCTCTTATGAATGATCGGAATACCATACTTCTTGCTTATAAGTTCACCTGTCTCAACGAGTTTTCCTGCATATCTGCAGATCTTGTCATAGATCCTGTTGCAGGATTCCTCTACTGTCGGAGCAGCGCAGTCCATGAGTGAGATACCCATGGTGATTGTGCGGATATCAAGATGCTGACTGTTGAACATCTGCATCGTTTCGATTATTTCATGTTCGTTGATCATAAAAAGCCCCTCAAATAGATAGGATCAGATTGTGTGCATGGCGTTAAAAAGGCCTGTGTGCTGGATAGTGATCTGAACACCGAGCTTAGTGCCCAATTCAGAAAGCTTATCTGAGATATCGGACTCCTCAATAACCAGATCCTTAAGGTCTACCATCATTACCATTGTGAAGATATCGTCTAAGATCGTCTGGGAAATATCGTTGATATTGATGCCGTAATCTGCGAGGAGACGTGAAACGTCAGCTATGATACCGACTCTGTCCCTTCCAAGAACTGTAACTACAGCTGTATTCTTCTCATTGCTCATATATGTTCCTCCTTCAAAAAGAGTATTATTTCTATCGATATAATACCTCAAACTCCCGAAAATTCAGTAATAATCAGGAATCCAGCAAAGAAAAAGCAAGTTTATTGGCGCATTTTATCCCGTCTATTGCAGATGACATGATACCACCTGCATATCCGGCACCTTCACCGCATGGGAAAATGCCCTTAACCCCAGTACTTTGGAGGGTTTCAGGATCTCTTACGATCCTTATGGGAGACGAGCTCCTGGCTTCAACTGCGGTAAGAACAGCATCAGGATCATCAAAACCCTTGATCTTCCTGCCCATCTTAGATACGCCGTCCTTAATGGTCTCCAAAATAACCTCTGGGAACACTTCTGACAGGTCTGAAGCAGTAACTCCAGGCATGAACGAAGGCTTTACCCTGGTAAATTCATCGGTTGTCCTGTTCTCAATAAGATCGCCATACCTTACACAAGGGGCTTTTCCTGTGCTTCCGCCTGCAGCAAATGCTTTATGCTCAAGCTCTTCCTGGAATTTAATGCCGTCAAGAACGCCGTCACCGTAATCTTTGCTGTCTACAGGAACCAGGATAGCGCTGTTGGAATTAACGTTATCTCTCGCCCTCAAGCTCATGCCGTTGGTACAGACACTCCTGTCATCTGACTGTGCAGCAACGACTTCACCGCCAGGACACATGCAGAAAGTATAGAGTTTACGGCCTGTCACAGTATCAACTGAAAGCTTATAGATAGCAGGCGTGATATCAGGCGAGTATTCGGAATCAAAGCCAAACTGGGCCGTATCGATGTCCTTTTTGAGATGTTCGATCCTGACACCGACAGAAAAAGGCTTTGACTGCATTTCGATACCAAGGCGGTGTAATGCTCTGAATGTATCCCTGCTTGAGTGGCCGATCGCAAGGATCAGATTATCGCAGGGTATCTCATAAGTTCCGTTGTCATCAGATACAGTAATGTTCTGAAGCTTGCCCTTCTCGGTTTTATAACCTAAGAAAGTAGTATTAAATCTTACTTCACCGCCAAGAGAAATAATGTCTTCCCGGACGCTTGTTACGACCTTTCTTAACCTGTCTGTACCGATATGGGGATGAGCATCGTAGATAATGTCCGAAGGCGCACCGTGAGCGATCATGGACTTTAACACATAGTCTTTTAAGCCTGAACTGATACCGGAATATAGCTTGCCGTCGGAAAAAGTTCCAGCGCCGCCTTCTCCAAACTGGATATTGGAATTGGGCTTGATCTTGCCCCTGCCCTCTTTAAAATCTTTAGTATCTTTTATCCTCTGACTCATTTCAGGGCCGCGCTCTAAAACGATCGGACGAAGGCCGTATTTTGCAAGTATAAGTGCAGCATAAAGTCCGGCTGGCCCCGTGCCGACTACAACCGGTCTTTTATATTCTTTCGCGAGATCGAAATTTAAAAGATACGGCAAAGCTCTGGAATTCAGCTCTTCATCAGCTGATGCCTTTGCTTCAGGGGTTATAAAATCGAATCTGTAATTGATTACAGCCTTACCGTGCCTCGCATCAATGAATTTCTTGTTGATATCGAGGATAACCTGACCTTCTTCAAGCTTTTTAAGGCCAGACCGCATAGCTTTATTTCCTGATTTCTTTATCTGTCTGATTATGAGAACCGAATCAGGAGTCTTTTTTAGAGATTTATCGTTATTTACTTCCGGAACGACTTTTATCTCAAACATTTTGAGATATTCCTTCCGCTGCAAGGGCTGCAGAGGTCCATGCCCACTGCAGATTATAGCCGCCGCAGATACCGTTTACGTTTACAGCTTCGCCGATGATATAAAGACCGGGACAGTACTTTACCTGCATGTTATCGTCAAGCTTCGAGAGCTTAAATCCGCCGGAAGATACCTGAGCCTTATCAACATCACCGTAGCCTGTGACCGGCACCGGGAAAGCGCATAAGAGATTTGTAAGGTCAACAAGCTGCCTGTCATTAAGCTCTCTTAATGTCATCTTGTCAGCCTTTAAGCCCATCTTCTTCATAACAAAGTCAGTTACGTTCCTTAAGAGCATGCCGGATAAGGCATCAGAGCAGTTCCTGTGAGGATACATCTGCCTTCTGATGTAGATCATCTGCAGTATCTCACCGCCTGATTTGCCTGTGAGATTCAATACAGCCTTAATATCCTTATCGCCATCATCCATAAGCTTGACAACACTGTCAGATACATCCATTACACAGATGCCGGAGATACCGCCTTCCTTGGTAAAGAGGATCTCACCTTCAGATCTGGCCTTTATAACGCCATCACTTCCGACGATCTTAACATCGCCTCTGCACTTGATTCCGGCCATACCTTTGATGCCGGTCATATCAGATGAAAGCGAAGTAAGAGCAGGCTTGAAAGGCACAAAGCATGTCTTATCAGTAAGTACTTCAACAAGCTTTAAAACATCGCCTGTAGAACCAGTTGAAGGATATGTGATGCCGCCCGTGGCGATTACGAGATTCTTTGTAAGATATGTCTCACCAGCGTCTGTTTTAACTTCAAAGAGGTTTTCAGACTTTGAGACTTCAGTGACTTTCTCCTTAAGCACTGTCTCGACTTTATTATCATCAAGATAGAATCTTAAGGCATCTACGACAGTTGAACTCTTAAGCGTAGCTGGATAAACGAGGGTTCCTTTCTGCTCGAGAACAACGCCCAGAACGTTCTCAAAATAGTAGCTCGTATCAGTCTCGCCATATTTATTGATGCACGCTTCGAGCTTGTACTGGTCATCTGTGTTGTACTTGGTAAGATCTATCTCGGTATTAGACAGGTTGCATCTGCCGCTTCCTGTAAGCGCGAGCTTGTTGCCTACCCGGCTTCCGCCTTCGATGATAAGTATCTTCTTACCTGAGAAAAATGCATTCTTTGCGAGCTGAGCGGCACAATAAAGACCTGCCGCGCCGCCTCCCACAATAATGCAGTCATAATTACTACTCTTCATAAGCTATTATCCCCTTTTCGCCAATTCCAGAGTTCTTTGAAATTTACTTTTATCTAACGTGGAACATCCGAACGCACCCTTAATGAGATTCGAAAGTTCCGTAAGATCTTTATCACTGCCCTTTTCGAGCTCTAATTCAAGTTCACAGATATCTTCAGATACTGACTTATCCGTATTATAGATGACACCGCTGTCAAAGCACGCTTCAATGATGCTGTCATTATATGAAAGATTGTAAGTAGTTCTCTCAAAAGAGTTAAAGCAAAGGACCACAAGATCTTCATCTGTGACATTCTCGAAAACTTCATCCAGTAATTCAACGGGATCGCCGTCATTGGAAACGCCCTTTTTGAAGCTCTCAATAATGAACTTATCGTCATCAGTCCTGAAGTTCCACTCAAAACGTCTGTGAAGGCCAGATGCAGCACCTCCGCCATACTTGACAGTCTCTTCAATAAAGGAATCCTTGCCGGACACGATCCTTCTTCTGACAGAGCCGTTGCGGTTTAAGACCTTATGGTCTTTGGTATCAAGATAGTAATTCTCGAGCGTAACTGTTACCGGATCAGCTGTAACGCAAAACTTACGGAACAGATCTGATTCGGCTACTCTTAAAAGGCTCTCTTTATTCTCAAAACACAACTTAACTTCAGTTTCCATATGAATACCTTAATTAATTGTGTGAACTCCGCTTGTAGATACAACGCAAAGCTTATTGCCTGAAATAAAGTTCATTCTGATGATGTCTTCATCGACTGAGTAGTCATTGATAATGACACCGTTCGTGTTGTAAATGAAGACTCTCCTGTCGACGCTTATAGCGTAATAACCCTTAGTCTGTGTAACGGATACTATGTTCGTACCGATGTTGGAGTTATAGATAATAGCATCATTAGAATTGATAATAGCGAGCTTGCTGAGCTGGCTGATACCGTCAGAATAAGTAACGAACAGATGTCCGTTAACGTTCTTTACGTAGCTGATGGCAGAGAAATCATAGTTCATCTGCGACAGATTGTTGTCTTTTACTTCATAAAGCGAGTTTGAAGTAAAGCAGCAGAGTTTGTCGCCGACATAGCAGATGTTCGCAAAGATTACGCTCTGATCTACCGTATATACAGCATAATCCGATACTATATAACCCTTGTCACTCTTATTGATCGAGAAAACACGGACATAAGGCTTGATAACAGCACCGCTCGTATTGATCGTTGATACTGCAAGGAGCGTTGAGTCAGAATTAAAAGCACAGGACACAGGGAAACCTGAGTTATAAGATGTCCATGCAGCGATCTGATCGCCCTTGCTGTCATATAAAGTAACATCACCGAATGAATCAGTGCCGCCGGTAATTACTGCGATATAGCCCGCATCGGACATCTGTACAGACTTAACGGGATTTGCCGTAGGCTTGGTATACCATACGCCTTGCTGGTCAAGGACTGTAAAGCTGTAGCCGTCACGGTCAAATACGGCAACCTTGTCGCCGAAGATCGCGCACTGCGGGTTCTGATAAGATACGAGCTGTGAGAAGATCTCAGATCCTGAGAGATTAAGATATGCGATTCGCTCGGAGGTGACCTTGATTACGCCATCGCCGTAAGGATAAAGCTTCTGAGCTTCAGAATATTCGCATTCGAAGCCTCCCTGTGCCGAGAGCTTGATCTGAGCATCAGCGCCTGCAAGAGAATCGATCTTCCTTGATACCACAAAGATCAACGCAATGCTGATTATGAGTACCAGAGTAAATATCGCAACCGCTATAGTAAGAGCTTTTCTTATTGCAGCCTGAGAAACGCTTCCATTCTTATTGTTTCCGGAAGGTTTCTTCTTAACAGCCTGCTTGTTTTTTATCTTTTCTTTATTTTCCATCGCCCTATTCTACACTTTATAAGTCATATATTCCGTTCATATTTTCGGTAATTGCTTTACTTAAGAGTTCATATGCCTTCCAGAAGCCGTAATTATAGGTATCTGTGCCGCCGTCATTAAAGATCTCCTCGGCATAAACATAGAAATGCATATATTCACCGTTCTTGTAAACATAGTAAGATGTGGCATCCCTCTTGTAGAAATCATAGACGGTAGTGTTGTAATTCTTGTCCTGGAAAGATAATGAGATCTCAGGAGAAGAGGCACCTAATGTGGGATTCATTTCGATCCCGCCGATCTTAATGCATGCGATGCTCTCGAAAAGGATCGAATAATAAGCTCTTCCATAGGAATCGGATACCTTGGCATTACGTCCGTCGAGCGTAACAGTTGAATTATCGGAAGTAATGCTCTTGCTGTTCGGAACATCCAATTCAAACTTGAAAGTCTGACTGCCGTACGTGCCAGTAATGAATTTGATGTCATTTACAAAGCAATAGCAGACATAAGGATCGATCAGGACAAGCTCCTGGAGATTAGCGCCATCAAGCTGATAATCGTAAACGGCAAAGATCTTATTGATGCCTTTAATGTATCCGAAGCAGTATCCGTCAGTCATCTTGCTGAACGAGATGTCTATGGTACCGCCGCTGATCCTTGTAAATACAAAATGATAAGCCGGATCAGCAAGGCCGTATCCTGCAAGATCATTGGTATTTGTTGCAACAAATTCAGTTATGCTAAGACGCGCAACAGAATCGATCAAGTTGCCAAAATATCCGCTTGCCTGATGAACATAAGGTTCATAAATCTCGAAAACAGAGATACCTGATTCAGAAACCGATACTGTGGCATCAAGGGATAATCCGTCAGCTTTTCTTCCGAAATGAACAGACTTGATGTCGTTATAGTCGATATCAAGGGACATCTCATCAAGGAAGCTTACAGATGAATACTGTGCGATAAGGGCCTTA
>JAEFBC010000297.1 GCA_016292155.1 Saccharofermentans sp.
ACTTTTCAACTCGATTAAGCAGATGATCGTTGATCAGCTCGGTGTAGATGAGGATACAATCACAGAGGATTCCTCTTTCGTAGATGATCTTAACGCTGATTCTCTTGACATGGTTGAGCTTGTTATGGCTATGGAGCAGGAATTCGATATCGAGATCCCTGATGACGTAGCTGAGAAGGTTGTAACCGTCAAGGATGCAGTCGAGTATATTCAGAGCCTTACAGAGGGCTAATATACCGGAGATTTAAATCTCTGAATTAACTTCAAAAGTTTTGACGGCTGGGTGCACATTTATGCATTCAGCCGTTTAGTGTAAATAAGACTATGACTGATTATTCTAGATTAGAACAGGATTTGGGGTATACCTTTGTAAACAAGTCACTCCTTGAGACGGCTTTTACACATACGACCTACGTTTTCGAGACGGGAAGAGGTCATTGGGAGTCCAACCAGAGACTTGAGTTCATAGGTGACGCGGTTTTAGACGTTGTCGTAGGCCAGATGATCTATGAGTTAAAGCCTCAGGCTGACGAAGGATATCTTTCAAAGATGAGAAGTGTCTCCGTTTGCGAGAAGTCTTTTGCTGAAGTAGCGAGAAAGCTCCATTTGGGCGATTATCTGCTCCTTGGCAAGGGCGAGGCGCAGAGCGGCGGCAACGATAAGGATTCGACGCTGGCAGACTGCTTTGAGTCAGTTATTGCGGCGGTATATTTCGACGGCGGATTCGAACAGGCTAAGAAATGTATCTTGAAAAATCTTACCGAAACGGTGCAGAAGGCTGTTAACGGCGAGATCTTCCTGGATTACAAGAGCAGGCTGCTTGAACTCGCGCAGACCAGAGGCTTCCAGCACAAGATCAGGTTCGAAGTGACCGGGGAGCGCGGCCCTGCCCATATGAAAGAATTCGACGTCAGTGTTTATTCCGACGACGTGCTCCTGGCTTCGGCTACGGGACACAGCAAGAAGGATGCCGAGCAGAAAGGTGCCGAGAAGGGCTTAAAGGAGTATATGCGCCTTTACCCGGAGGGGTGCTGACAGCAGATTGTCCTACAAAAAGGCGCTGTTTTTGTTATAATGCTAAGGTTAATTATTTCTGATAAGACGGAACTGACTATAGGATGTATCTAAAGAAATTAGAGCTTCAGGGGTTCAAATCATTCCCCGACTATACCTGTATCGATTTTGACCGCGGTCTTACGGCCGTGGTTGGTCCTAACGGATCAGGTAAATCCAATATCAGTGATGCTGTCCGCTGGGTTTTGGGCGAACAGAGCGTCAAGCAGCTCCGTGGCGGCAAGATGGAGGACGTCATCTTCAACGGTACATCCGCAAGACGTTCCATGAACTATGCCGAAGTATCCATTACTTTCGATAATTCCGACGGATATATAGATTACGGTTTCCCTGAGATCTGCATCACGAGAAGACTTTACCGTTCCGGTGAGTCTGAGTACCAGATAAACAAGGTCAACTGCCGTCTTAAGGACATTACCGTCTTATTCCTCGACACAGGTCTTGGCCGTGACGGCTATTCACTGGTAGGTCAGGGACGAGTTGACGATATTCTTTCCACGAAGTCTGAGGACAGAAGAAGGGTCATCGAGGAAGCTTCCGGTATCGTTAAGTACCGTGTCCGTAAGGATGAGGCCCAGAGAAAGCTCACGAGCACTGAGCAGAATCTCGTCCGTATCAACGATATCTTAGGCGAGCTTGAAGAGCGCAAGGGGCCTCTCGAAGAGCAGGCTGGCAAGGCGCGTAAGTTCAATGAACACTACGAGGAGCTCAAGAAGCTTGAGACATCCCTCCTTGTCCATAAGATCACTGAAGCCAACCGCGAGATGGGTGATTCCGCAGGTCTTAAGGAGCAGCTCGAAAAAGAAATCAAAGAGCGTGAAGACGAATACTTAAACCTCAGAAAGAGCCATCAGGAGATAATTACAAAGACTGAGACTTTGGAGAACGAGATCGAGGATAAGAGACAGGAACTGTCCGACCTCACCGAGTTCGAGCATGAGACACAGACTGATAAGAAGGTCTCAATAGAAAGACTCAACCAGACTAACCAGAGGATAGAAGAGTTAAAGTCTGATATGGAATCCACGGATGAGACCGTGGAAAAGCTCACCAAAGAGTTAAATGAGAAGAAGGAAAAGGCTGATAGTCTCTTAAAGGCTGCAAATGACGCCAAGCTCTTAAGTGAAGAGCTTGATAAGGCGCGTCTTGCCAAGTTTGAAGAATACGAAGCAAGCAGACAGGAAGCAGGCAAGGCCGATTCAAAGGTTAAGGCCAAGACAGAGGAGCTTTTCGAGACAAGAAAGAAGCTCACGGAATGCCAGGCCGGAATCTCTGCCCTTGATGACAAGATCAGGGATATGCAGGAGGCCAGAGCAACATCTGAGAGCGGCAAGGCTGAATTAAGCTCTAAGCTCAAGGATGAGGAGAAGGCTTTAGAAGAGATCAAGAAGATCAAGGGCGATGTCACCAAGGATATAGACGTCCGCAATAAGAAGCTTGAGGAGTTGAGAGGCCGTCAGGTCGAGCTTAACCAGTTTTTCGAAGTAAACAACAAGAAGCTCTCGGCTGAAGAGTCAAAGCTCCAGACATTAAAAGACATCGAGAGGCGTAAGGAAGGCTATCAGGAATCCGTAAAGCGTCTTCTTGATGCTGCTGACAGCGACAGATCCGTAAAAAGGCTCATGGTAGGCGTCTTGGGAGACCTTATCAATACTGACAGCAAGTATGAGACAGCCATTGAGACGGCTTTAGGCAATGCTCTCAACAACATCGTAACCAAGAGCGAAGCAGATGCTGCAGAACTCATCGGATACCTTAAGGAAAACCGTCTCGGAAGAGTTACATTCCTTCCTATCGAGAATATCAGGGCAAGATATGTCGATGAGGATGATCTGCGCAAGGCAAAGAGTGTCAACGGATATATCGGTGTTGCTTCAGACCTTGTAAGAAGCAGCCGTGACCTGGAAGACATCGTTGCAAACCTTTTGGGCAGGATAATCGTTGCGAATGACCTTGATGCAGCGAGAATTATCGCGTCCAAGACAGGACGTGCCTATAAGGTAATGACACTTGAAGGCGATTCCGTTAACCCCGGCGGATCTCTTACCGGCGGTTCGCTCAAGAAGACCGGCGCAGGAACAGGCGTTATCGGAAGAAAGGCAGAGATCGAAGCTCTTACCAAAGTCGTTGCTGAGCTTGAGGCTAAGCTTGCTGATTCCGAAGACCAGCGTCAGGAAGTTGACGATGATATCGGCACGATCAAGCGTGAGCTCGCTCAGTTAGGTGAACAGCTCAAGTTCTATCAGCTTGAAGAAGTTAAGGCTGAAGGCGAATACAACAATACCAAGACAAGACTTGAAGAGACTGAAGAGACCCTTGCTAACTTCGATGAGAATATGCAGACGGTATCCAAGTCCAAGTTAAGACTTGAAGAGGATATGGAAGAGCTTACCCGCATCGAAAGAGAGATCAACGGCGAGCTCACTGATTACCAGGAAGAGATCGAGGAGCAGCAGAAGCTCTCTGAAGAGCAGGCTGTAAAGCTCGAGCAGATCGTTGCAAAGGTAAGAGAAGCAGCTTCCCTTGCTGAGCGTAAGCTCACTGAGAGAAGCGGTATCTTAGATCTCGCCGGACATATCAAGAAGCAGATCGAAGAGGCCAAGCAGGGCAGGGACAAGTTCGATGCCCAGATCAGGGAAGCCAAGGATACAGTAAACAGCATCACCAAGGAGATCAATGACCTTGATGCCAAGCTTGACGAGAACACCAAGCAGCAGAAGGTATTGGAAGACGTTATCTCCAAACTCTTTGAGCAGAGATCGAACCTGTCAGGAGACCTCTCATCCTTCGGCGACAGACTTGCTGCAAGCGGCAATGAGATAAGCGAACTTCAGGCTAAGCTCAATGCCCACGTATCCAAGTACGACAAGATCATTTTCGAGATCGACCAGAACAAGAACAGGCTCTGGGAAGATTACGAGACGACATATGACAACATTAAAGATTCCGTTGAGCCCGTTACCAAGGCTGGCGAGCAGGCTAAGAGGATCCAGACCCTCAAGAATGCCATCAAGGCTTTGGGTCCTGTAAACCTTGGCGCTCTTCAGGAATTCTCCGAGCTTTCTGAGAGACTCGAGTTCATGACCAAGCAGAGGGATGATATCGAAGCTGCAAAGAAGGACTTGGAGCAGGTAATCGACGATCTCTTAACGAAGATGAGATCTGAATTTACCGAACATTTCGATACGATCAACAAGAACTTCAGCCAGGTCTTCACCGATCTTTTCGGCGGCGGTACGGCAGAGATAATCCTGGGCAACGATTCGGAGGATGTCCTTGAGTGCGCTATCGACATCAAGGCTCAGCCCCCGGGAAAGAAGCTCCAGAATCTCTCACTCCTGTCAGGCGGTGAGCGCTGCCTTACAGCTATCGGTCTGTTGTTCGCTATTCAGGAACTTAAGCCTTCTCCGTTCGTCATCTTGGACGAGGTCGAGGCTGCATTGGACGACGTTAATATCACAAGATTTACGGACTTCGTCAGAAGACATTCTTCAAAGTCCCAGTTCATCCTTGTTACACACCGTAAGGGCACGATGGAAGCGTGCGACCAGATGTACGGTGTCACGATGGCTGAGCGCGGCGTATCCAAGATCTTGTCTATGGAGCTTAAATAATGGGATTAGCTGATCTGTTTAAAAGAGGACTCGAAAAGACCAGGAGCTTTTTTGCCGGAAGCTTTACAAAGCTTGCCGCTTCTTCAGGCCATTTCGACGAGGATATGCTGGATGAACTTGAAGAGCTTATGATAAGGGCTGACTGCGGTGTTCAGGCAGCAGACGATATCATGGACAGGGTCAAGCAGAATATCAGAAAGACCGGTGACGACAGCAAGGAAGCTGTTCTTGCATCGGTAAAGGAGAGAATGCTTGAGATCTTAGGTGACCCTCAAAAGGTCGAGATCGTTCCCGGCAAGCTCAATATCATCCTTATGATCGGCGTCAACGGCACAGGCAAGACGACCACTTCTGGCAAGCTTGCTGCAAGATATAAGAAGGAAGGCAAGAAGGTCCTTATGGCTGCCTGCGATACTTTCCGTGCGGCTGCAGTCGGCCAGCTTAAGACCTGGGGCGAGAGGACCGGTACGGCCGTTATCGCTCAGGAGCAGGAGGGAGCAGATCCCGCATCCGTTGTTTTCGACGCGATCCACGCAGCACAGGCAAGAGGCACTGACGTGCTCCTCGTAGATACTGCAGGCCGCCTCCACAATAAGAAAAATCTTATGGAAGAGCTCGCAAAAATAAGACGCGTCATCGAGCGTGAAGATCCGGATGCCGCCATTAAGTCGCTGCTCATTATCGATGCCACAACAGGCCAGAATGCCGTTATCCAGGCAGAGGGCTTCGGTGAGGTTACGGGACTTGATTATGTCGGCATTACAAAGCTCGACGGAAGCGCCAAGGGCGGTGTTGCGATCGCTGTTGCTTACCAGTCCAAAAAACCTATCGTGCTTGCCGGATTGGGTGAGAGCGTAGAGGATCTGGCTGATTTCGATCCTGAACTTTTTGTCGATTCGCTCATCAACGAATAATTCCCAAAATATTCAACAACAATCTTTATTTTATATGGTAAAAACCATATTTTTTTGATTGTCAAAGTATAGGTTTATATGTATAATCGTTCTCGGTTTGCAATGAGGTAGGGTTATTATGCCCAAATGCTTCACAAAATCTATATCAAAATTCTTATAAGAGAGGGGCCCGGTTTATGTCATTATTATCGACTTCCTGGTTAATCGTACTCGGCGTAGTATTCCTTGCTTTGATCTACGTTGCGTTCAATTACTTCCGTATTAAGAAGATGCCCGAAGGAACTCCTGAGATGGTTGAATTATCAGGAATCATCCGTTCCGGCGCGCAGACATTCCTTAAGACGGAGTTCAAGAGCATTGCCATCGTGGTTGCTGTTGTTGCTGTCATCTTCACACTCTGTGTTGAGAAGACCAGCGGTATCACATTCCTCATGGGTGCCTTGATGAGTTCTATCGTTTGCGTTCTCGGTATGCAGAGCGCTACATATGCTAACGTTCGTACATCGAACAAAGCAAAAGAGAGCCTTTCAATCGGCGAGACGGTTAAAGTAGCTCTTTGCGGCGGTTCCATTTCCGGTCTTGCAGTTCAGGGCTTCGGTATGTTGGGCTTCCTCGCAGTTCTTCTTTGCTTCGGCGGCGTACAGCATGACGCTACAAGCTCAGGTCTTGTTCTCAAGACTCTCACATGCAACCCTTACATCATGAGAATCTCCACATATTCTCTCGGCTGCTCCATCGTTGCTATGTTCAACCGTGTAGCAGGCGGTAACTATACAAAGGCTGCAGACATTTCTTCTGATATCCTCGGCAAGCTCAGACATGACCTTCCTGAGGACGACTCCAGAATCCCTAACACGATCGCAGACTTCATCGGTGATAACGTTAACGATATCGCCGGCAACTGCTCTGACCTTCTCGAGTCATTCGTTGCTACAATGTCCGCTTCCATCATGATCGCTGTTACTCTTTATCAGACACACGGCGAGACAGTATCTGACGCTACATTCAATGCGACAGTTCTTTTCCCGACAATCCTCGCAGGCTGCGGTCTCGTAGGCTGCCTTATCGGTCTTGGCCTCGCTAATATCAAGAAGATGGGCGACAATCCGTCAAGAGAGCTCGACCTCTCCACATGGATCTCCGCAGGCTGCACAGTCATTTTCGGCGGTGTTGCTGCTTACTTCATCTTCAATGGTACAGGCGTTTCCTCTGCTGACCTCGCTACATACGGCTTCAAGTTCGGCTGGGCTTCACCCTGGATCTCTTCTGTAATGGGTATCATTGCAGGTATCGCAATCGGTATCATCACAGAGTACTACACATCCACAGATCACAAGCCTACTCAGAAGATCGCTGAAATGTGCACAGAAGGTGAGGCTTTCGTTGTTACAAAGGGTGATGCTGTCGGTTCAAGATCAGTTCTTCTCCCTGTACTTGTTATCATCATCGCTTTGATCGTATCCGGTGTTATCTGCGGTTCCTACGGTATCGCAATCTCCGCTCTCGGTATGCTCGCATTCGTTGGTGCTACAGTTTCCATCGATGCTTTCGGTCCTATCGCTGACAACGCAGGCGGCCTTGCAGCAGCTTGCCACCTCGCACCTGACGGTCGTAAGATCACAGATAAGCGCGAGGCAGTTGGTAACACAACAGCAGCTATCGGTAAGGGCTTTGCAATTGGTTCTGCAGCATTCGCTACAGTTTCCCTTATCATGGCTTACGTTGGTAACTACACAACTATCGGTGAGCCTCTCCAGCTCAACTTCGCTTCATTCTTCGTAGTTGCAGGTGGTATCCTCGGCGGCGCTCTTGTTGAATACTTCTGCGCTATCCTCACAGATAACACGATCGATGCTGCTAAGATCATGGCTGATGTCGGCGACAAGCAGATGACTCAGGAAGTTCTTGACGGCAAGGCTAAGCCTGACTACAACATGATGATCGCTATGGCAGCTAAGGAAGCTATCCACAGAATGGTTCTTCCTTCAGTTCTTGCTCTCCTCATTCCTATCGTAGGCGGCTTCATCCTCGGCGTTGAGTTCGTTGGCGGTATCCTCGTTGGTGCTACTATCGTTGCAATCCCGAGAGCTATCTTCATGGGTAACTCCGGCGGCGCATTCGACAACGCCAAGAAGTACATCGAGCAGGGTATGCTCGAAGGCCACGGCAAGGGTTCTCCTGCACACAAGGCTGCAGTTACAGGTGACACGATCGGTGACACACGTAAGGACGTTGTAGGCGTTGCTCTGGACATCTTCATCAAGCTCATGTCCACAGTTGCCAACACGATCGCTCCTATCATCAGAAACTTCTCTGTTTTCAAGTAATCTGATAAAAAAACTGATTAACGGCGGCTGTCTTGATAAAAGGCAGCCGCTTTTATATAATTCCACTGTTTGAGAGGGTTTTGGACATTTTTCGCTTTACAAAACCCTAACCAGATGGTATTATCACCAAGTTGCCTTAATCGCAGTTTTGCGGAAGACTCCGACCCTTACCTTCGATTTTGGCGTATTTATTCTAAAGGAGGAAAGATTTATGTCAGCATCTTTCGACAAGCAGGCTATCATCAAGGAAT
>JAEFBC010000298.1 GCA_016292155.1 Saccharofermentans sp.
TGAGCACGAGCAGGCAGCACAGAAGCCTGAAGTTCACACATTCTAATCGGAGGACTAAGTAATAATGGCAGCAAAGAAGACAAGCAACAAAGTATATTACTACGGCACAGGCCGGCGTAAGGACGCAGTAGCAGCCGTTCGTCTGGTTCCCGGTAAGGGCAATATCACAATCAACGGCAAGAGCATCGACGAGTATTTTGGTCTTGATATACTCAAGCTCATCGTTCGTCAGCCCCTCGCAGCTACACAGACAGAAGATAAGTTCGACGTAATCGTTAAGGCTATCGGCGGCGGTATCTCCGGTCAGGCTGGTGCAATCCGTCACGGCATTGCAAGAGCTCTTGTTGAAGCTGATGAAGAGAGCTACAAGGCAGTTCTCAAGGAGAATGGATTCCTCACACGTGACGCACGTATGAAGGAAAGAAAGAAGCCGGGTCTCAAGAAGGCAAGAAAGGCATCCCAGTTCTCAAAGCGTTAATCGTTATTTTCGCGATTTGCAAAAACTTCAAAGACCGTTCCGTTTGGAGCGGTCTTTTTTGTTGTGTAATTCTGATCTGTATTGATCTGAGGGCAGAATAAAAGGCGGAATGAACGGCGCTGCCTGATGTTTAGCCTGATGTTTGGCTGTTTTTGCCCCGTTCTTCAGGCGGAATTCCAGGCGCCGCCTGATGTTTAGCCTGATGTTTGGCTATTTTTGCCTCGTTCTTCAGGCGGAATTCCAGGCGCCGCCTGATGTTTTGCCTGATGTTTGGCTGTTTTTGCCCCATTCTTCAGGCGGAATTCCAGGCGCCGCCTGATGTTTTGCCTGATGTTTGGCCTACAAACTCTCAAATAAGGTAGTCCTGATCTTAAATTCAGGCGCCGTCGAATGATTCGAGGCCGGATTTGGGCTATTTGCAGCTTTGCTATTTGTTATTCTTGAATGTACAATTACTACGCATGATAAGATTTTGTACAACATCTCCTGAAATGACAGAGAAGTTCGGTTACGAACTCGCGAAGTCATTATGCGGCGGCGACGTCATCGCTCTTACGGGCGATCTCGGCGCAGGGAAAACATGTCTTACAAGAGGCATCGCGAGGGGATTGGGATCGACATCCCATGTTTCCAGTCCGACTTTTACCATCGTAAATGAATATGACGGCGGAAGGCTCATGCTCTTCCACTTTGATACATACAGGCTCTCAGGCCCTGATGATTTCCTGATGAGCGGACTTGATGAATACTTCTACAGGGAGGGCGTCTGCGTCATCGAGTGGAGCGATATCATCGAAGAGCTCTTGCCTCAGGATACGATTAAGATGACAATAACAGGTGACGGGAATTTGAGGACGTTCGAATGCGAGTGTTCGGAGAAGCACCTTAAATATCTGGAGAATGCGGTTGTTAAAGCGGGAGCCACGGTAGATAAATGAGATTACTGGTTTGTGATACATCCAATTCGAACTGCAGTGCCGGCGTTTTCGAAGACGGCAAAGAGATCTGCTACGAGCTCTCGTTTGAGACAAAGACTCATTCGGAGACCTTCATGCCGCTGGTACACAGCGTGATGAGCAAGGCCGGCATCAGGCACGAAGACCTTGACGGTTATGCGGTAACGGTCGGCCCAGGTTCTTTCACCGGAATAAGGATCGGCGTTGCGGCAGTAAAGGGCATGGCGCTTGCAGCTGGCAAGAAGTGCATTGCGGTATCTTCGACTGAGGCGCTCGCGAGGTCGTGTGAGAATGCGACGATGACGCCCAAGAGCGAGACGCTTATCGTGCCTGCGATAGATGCAAGGAACAACAGAGTCTTCGCGTGTGCGGCAGAAGATGACACATTAAGACCCCTGATCGCGGAAGATGCTTACGATGCCGACGACCTGGCAGAAAAGATATCGAAGATACCTGAGGTCATCTACGGCAAGAGGCGTCAGATACTGGTTGTCGGAAGCGGCGCCACGGTTATGAAGAAAGCTTTTGAGAAGGCCGGCTTCGGTCTTAATATCTACTATGCGCCCGGCGCTGCCATTATGCCCAAGGGTGTGGCTGCGGCTGCTTTTGCCGGCAAGGAACTCATTGACGCGAGAGATCTTAAAGCGTCTTATTGTGCTGTCTCTCAGGCTGAAAGGCTTAGGCAGAATGGCTGATCTTGTTATCAGGCAGGGGACTCTTTCCGACATTCAGGCGATAATGGCTCTCGAGCAGGGCTCCATTGAGCATCCCTGGGAGAGCAAGGCTGTTGAGGCCCTGATCACTGACCCTAACAAGACTTGCCTCATTGCTGAGCTTGACGGCACAATCGCTGCTTATGTCGGCGCCGAATCGGTGCTCGATGAATCCAATATCGGAAATATCGTTACCCACAAAGACTATAGGGGCAGGGGAATTGCGACCCGGCTCTTTAATGCGCTGCTGGAAGAACTCAAGGCGCAGGGCATCACAAAAGTCTTTCTGGAAGTCGAGCACGATAATGCTCCCGCGATCGCACTTTATAAGAGATCCGGATTTGCAGATTACGGTTACAGGCGCGATTATTACGGCAAGGGTAAGGACGCCGTTCTCATGAGCCTGGAACTCTGTTGATATTTTTACCAAAAGGATTTCACAAAAATAACTCATTTGAGTTAAATAGTCGAAAATAGGCAGATTGGCTCGTTTTTGGTTGATTTTCGCAAAAGTCAAAAATATACTTATCCTGTTATTTTATGAGGGGATGTACCTGACTATGACTAAAGAAAAGATTGTTTTTGATTGTGAAGATGCTTTGCAGATGAAGGCCGTAGCGGTCATGATCCAGAAGGCTTCCCAGTACCACAGCACAATCTATAATGTCCGCAGCGGCAGAAGAGCTAATGCGAAGAGCCTTTTAGGTGTTATGTCCCTCGGAATCGAGAACGGCGCCGAGATCGAGATCGAAGCTAACGGCGACGATGAGAAGGAAGCTTGCGAAGCACTTCTCGCCCA